>WHTL01000430.1 GCA_009377735.1 Acidimicrobiia bacterium | reverse complement strand
GTGGAATGCCGTTGTGCAGATCGGCGGCCAGGCGCGCCGCTCGCAAGGACGCACGACGAAGGCGCACCCGTTGCGGTGCTCCTAGGAGGAGGACGCCGCGAGCGGTGATGACTGGTCGTCGAGATGTGGGGCATGTGTTTTACACCAGTCTCCTAGGTGTAGGCGGCGAAGCGGCGGACGAGGGGAGCGGGGATACGGGCCTTTATCTCTGTTCCATCGGGGAGGTGGTTCTCGGAGATTATTTCCCCCACACGGTGGGCGAGGTCGATCAGGTCGCCACGATCGTAGGGAACGGTGGCCGTCACCGAGACCAACTGACCGGCCAGCTCGGACCCTATCCGCTCCAGCAACGCATCCACCCCGTCGCCACTGAGCGCCGATACCAACTCGGCCTCGGGGTAGAGCTGGTGAAGTCGCTCCACGCGGCTGGCATCGATCAGGTCACCCTTGTTGAACACCAGGAGCTGGGGGCGTTCGTGCGCTCCGATCTCTTTAAGAACGTCCTCCACCGCCTCGATCTGGCCGAGGGGATCGGGATCGGAGGCATCTACGAGGTGGACCACCAGATCAGCCTCAGTGATCTCGGTCAGAGTGGAACGGAAGGCCTCGATGAGATGGTGGGGCAGGTCGCGGATGAAACCGACCGTGTCGGAGAGGAGCGCCTCCCGCCCTCCAGGCAGATCGAGTTGGCGGACCGTCGAGCCCAGAGTGGCGAAGAGTCGATCCTCGGCGAGCACCCCGGCATCGGTTAGTCGATTGAGCAGCGTCGACTTTCCGGAGTTGGTGTATCCGACGATGGATATCTGGGGGCGGTCGGAGCTGTTGCGGGCTTTTCTTTGTGTCTCACGGTGACGTCCGACCTCCTTCAACTCGCTCTTGAGACGCGCAATTCGATCCCGGATACGTCGACGGTCAGTCTCCAGTTTCGTCTCACCGGGACCGCGGGTGGCTATGGCAGTACCGGACCCGGCCTGTTGGGACAGACTCTGGCCCTGGCCCCGCAACCGAGGCAGGTGGTACTGGAGGAGAGCGAGCTCCACCTGGAGGGAACCCTCTCTGGATGTGGCGTGCTGGGCAAAAATGTCGAGGATGAGGGCCTCTCGGTCGACGACATCGCACTCGAATATCTTCTGGAGGTTGCGTTGCTGCGCGGGGTTTATCTCGTTGTCGAAGATGACAACGTCCACATCCTGGGACTTGGTGAAGACGGCCAGCTCCCTGGCCTTACCAGACCCTATGTACGTGGCGGGGTCGGGACGGTCCCGACGTACCAGTTCGGCGTCAATAGGTGTGGAGCCGGCGGTGTCGGTGAGCAGCGCCAGCTCGGTGAGGGAGCGATCCCGTACCTCTACATCATCCTGGGGGAACCTGACGCCGATGAGGAACGCTAGCTGACGATCGACATCGACGTCGGTGACCGTTGCGGTGAGCAGACGTCTACGTCGGGCGGCGTGGCTATCTGTTGGCTGATCAGTCGTCACAGATACTGCCCATCGGAGTCGACATGTTCCAGCTCTTCTTCGGCAATGATCTGAGATTCACGAACCGCAACCACCGGTTTGCCTGTTCCCGGCCAGATGAACCGCCAGGCACCGGTAGGCACGGCCCAAAAGTGTTGGCCCGTCTCCACGTCGATCAGGGCAAGGGCGTCGTTTCCATCCTTGGTGCCCACGGGAACGAGTAGTCCTGACGTCGTGGTCGATTCATCGGGGGAATGCCCCACCCGCCAACCGGCTTGAACGTTGTATCCATTGCTCTTATCCATCTGTGCCAATTGTCGCAGTGTTGCGGCCAGTAAGAAATCCGACGCCACCCGGACCCTCTTATTGGCGGGGATATGTCGAATTTGGCCGGGAATCCGATAACCTATGGCTCATGCCCTCGGAAACGCTCGGTCATGTGATCCGCGCCCGCCGGGACGAGCTCGGTCTGACCGAAACCCGTCTGGCGGAGCTGCTCGGTGTGTCCCCAGGCACACTCCGTGACTGGGAGCGAGACAAGAGGCAACCGGCGACGGAGACGGACCGAACTGCATTAGCAGCGGTACTCGGCGTCGGGAGTGACATCCTTAACTCCGATTCCCCATCGGATAGTCCAGACCATCTCGCCACACCGGAGCCCGCCAACAATTCCGACGGGGCGTCAAGGGGGCGTCGCCTTCGCCTTGACAGCGAGTCCAAAGATGTCGACGGCGAGGAGCACTCCGGCGACGGCGAGAACCCGATCGCCGGGGCCTTCGCTACGATCAAGGACTCTGAACTCTTTAATAGCCTGAAGAACTCGGAGGTCCTCAACAACCTGAAGGATGCCGAC
>WHTL01000137.1 GCA_009377735.1 Acidimicrobiia bacterium | reverse complement strand
TCCGATCCTTCAGGCGATCGCGGCGAAAACCCCCGACGGCACCCCATGTTGTGATTGGCTCGGCTCCGGTGGCTCCGGGCACTTCGTGAAGATGGTTCACAACGGAATCGAGTACGGGGACATGCAGGTCATCGCCGAGGCCTACTCGCTCATGAAGGCAATAGGCCGGACACATGAAGAGATGGCGGCCACCTTCTCGGATTGGAACTCCGGCACCCTCGACAGCTTCCTCATCGACATCACAGCCCAGATCATGACCTACAGCGACGACGATGGTGGGCCGCTCGTCGAGAAGATCCTGGACTCCGCCGGTCAGAAAGGCACGGGCCGTTGGACGGTGATCTCCTCGATGGAGCTGGCCGAGCCGGTCACCCTGGTGGCCGAGGCGGTTTTCGCCCGTATCGTGTCGGCCCTCAAGGAGGAGCGCATCTCGGCATCCGATACGCTCACCGGACCGGATCGCGCACTGGTCTCCGATGCCCTGTCAGATGACGATCTGCGCGATGCCCTCTATGCCGCCAAGATCGTCTCCTACGCCCAGGGCTTCATGTTGTTGTCGGGTGCCTCCGCCGAATACGCGTGGGAACTGAACCTGGGGAAGGTGGCTGGGCTGTGGAGGGAAGGCTGCATCATCCGGGCTCGCTTTCTCGACGACATAACGGCTGCATACGAGACTGATCCCAATCTCGTGAACCTGATGGTCGATCCGTTTTTCACCGACGCCCTGACCCAAGCGGAGGCGGGTCTCCGCAAGGTCGTTGCAGCCGCCGTCGGTGCCGGAGTACCGGTGCCCGCCTACTCGTCGGCGCTGGCGTTCTACGACGGGTATCGGTCCCGAACCACCGCCGCCAACCTCATCCAAGCCCAAAGAGACTTCTTCGGTGCCCACACCTACGAACGGGTTGATCGCCCCCGCGGTGAGGTCTTCCACACCGACTGGACCGGCACCGGTGGCGCCACCACGTCGGGCAGCTACAACGCCTGAAGCTTTCTCGTTCGTGGCGACTCCTTGGGTGGTGCCAGTGTATTTTTCTGAATGACGATGTCGATTCTTGGGGCGGTTGTTCGTCGACATGATGAGAACCGGCCCCTATAAGCAAGGAGACACGATGGCCGAGTACATGTTCATGCTGTACGGCGACGAGAGTTGGTACGACGAGATCACGCCTGAGAACTGGGAAGCCGATATGGCGCTCCACGGCGCCTTCACCAAAGCGGTAGAGGAGGCCGGTGCCACGATCACGGGTGGGGCGGCGTTGGAGAGAACGACGACTGCGACCACCCTGCAGAACAAGTCGGGTGACCCCACTGCGTCCGTGATCACCGACGGGCCCTTCATGGAAACCAAGGAGGCACTCGGCGGGTTCTATCTCATCGATGCGCGGGATCTTGACCAAGCGCTGGAGTTGGCGGCCCAATGCCCCTCGACCTTCGTTGAAGTGCGACCCGTCATGAACACGGATGAATCACCTGAGTGAACTCTGAGGTAGAGGAGGCGCACCGTCGCCACTGGCCGTCGGTATTGGCGGCTACGGTGCGTCTCACCCGAGACCTCGACCTTGCCGAGGAGTGTGCCCAGGAGGCATTCGTCCGGGCGATACGTGTCTGGGGGAATGAGGTTCCTCGGAATGAGGTGGCGTGGCTGACGACGGTGGCAATGCGAATCGCCCTCGACAGAATGCGTCGAGAGGCCACTCTTCGAAGGAAGCTCCCCATGTTGGTGGTCGAAGAGGAGCACAGTGGTGAAGACTCGGCCGACCTGCTCCGTCTCATCTTCATGTGCTGTCACCCTTCTCTTTCAGAGGACGCGCAATTGGCGATGACACTTCGACTGGTATGTGGATTGACGACGCCCGAGGTGGCATCGGTGCTTCTTGTCAAGGAGTCAACGGCTGCTGCCAGAATCACTCGGGCAAAACGCAAGATCGCCACCTCGGCGATTCCCTTCAGATTGCCATCGGAGGACGACCTACCGGCCCGGCTGGAAACGGTGGTCACGATCGTCCACCTCATCTACACCGCCGGGCACACCGCTTCGGGCACCGACCTCACTCGGATAGACCTCATCTCCTCAGCGCTCCAGCTCTCCCGGACTCTGTATCAGACGATGCCGGAGGAACCCGAGGTCAAAGGGTTGCTCGCCCTGGTGCTGCTCGGCAAGGCCAGAAATGCGGCACGTTTGGGTGACGACGGGGAGTTGCGGCTGCTTTCCGACCAGGACCGGACCAAATGGGATCGCAGGCTGCTATCCAAAGGAATCCACCTGGCAACGGAGGCACTACGGGACGCCAATATCAAGGGAGGCCCTGGACGGGTGGTCCTCCAGGCTGCGATCGCCGGATTGCACAGTGTCGCTCCATCGTGGGAGGCCACCGACTGGACTCAGGTGGTCACGATGTATGACGGTCTAATGCAGCGTTGGCCGTCGCCGGTCGTTGCCCTGAATCGATGCGCCGCATCCAGCCTGGTACCCGGTGTCGATCTCGAGGAAGTATTGACTTCTCTCGATGACTTGAGCTCAGACCCAATGCTGGAGGGATACGTGTACTTGCCGGCGACCCGAGCCGACATACTGTCCCGGCTCGGTCGGACAGAGGAGGCTCGGGTGGCATACCGCGAGGCACTTGAACTCGCCCGAAATGATCGGGAACGACGGTTCCTACGCCGGCGACAAGGATGAATCCTTCCCCGATGACGCCGCTGCGAACCCAGGGTTCCCACGGTCGCTCAGCGACGTTCCCAGCCCGAAGTTCGCTCCTCATCGGCTTCCCGCATGATGCTCTCAGCGGGTATGGGTCACCTTGGAGAGGCCGCGCGGGGTCTCGGGGTCGATACCACGTGCCACGGTGAGGTCGTGGGCGAACCGCTGCAGGGCGGGGGCGGCCACGATCGGGGAGAGCCAAGGTTCAACTTCGGGGATGGAAATGATGACGTCCCCGGGGGCATCGCTATCGGTCATGGTGACAACGTGGGCGTTCCGAGTCTGCATGTCCGTGACCAGGGTGGTCATCTCGTCGAGGGTTGGACCCGCAGTTGCAACGGCCAGGACCGGGAATCCCTCCTCCACTACCGCTACGGGACCGTGACGGAAGTCGGCTGCCGAGAATGGCTGGGAGAGCAGATAGGTGAGCTCCTGGAGCTTGAGTGCCCATTCGTAGATGGTCGCCTGGTGAAAGCCACGACCCACCACGACGCAACGATCGACGTCGATAAGGCCCGATACGGCATCGATCATGTCGGTCCCGGTGGTCCGGGCTATGGCGTCAGGTAGCACGTCTAACTTTCCGGGGGCTCCACCGGAGAAGGCAAGGGAGAGAAGGGCGACAGCTGTCAGCTGGGAGGTATAGGTCTTGGTCGCGGCGATGGCACGTTCCTCACGGGCGCAAAGGTCGATGACAATCTCGGCCGTGTCAGCCATCGGGGAGTTGACATCGTTCGTGATTGCCAGGGTTGGTCGACCCTGACGTCCAGCCTCGGCCAGGACTTCGACGAGGTCGGGTGACTGCCCCGACTGTGAGATCCCGACCACGAGGGCGTCCGCCAGCGACGGTGGGCTTGCCAAAGGGCCAAAGAGAGACGGTGTGGTGAGCCCGACCGAGAGACGGTTCTGGGCACCCCACACATATTGTGCGTAGCGGGCCGCGTTGTCGGACGTGCCCCGAGCGGCGATCACCACGTGGGTGCAATCCGCCGCCAACTGCTCCACGCGCTCCATCTTTTGCTGGTTGGCATCGACGACCGACGCCACAACCTCGGGCTGCTCCGCGATCTCGCTCAGCATCGTCATGCGCCGGACCTGTAGAGGATCTCGCCGTCGACGACCGTTGCTTTGACGGTGAGGTCTTTACCCAGCACCACCTGATCGGTGGGCGGGAGCGCCATGCCGAGAATGTGATACGGGGTGGTCGAGGTCATGACGGCGACGTCGGAGAGACTGCACCCGGTGGTCTCGACCATGGTTCTCAGGACGGCATCGAGGGTGGCGGCGCTTCCGGCGAGGTTGCCCTCGGCGTTGCGCACGGTGATCCCCTCGACCAGAACCGATGTGGAGCCGATGGTGTGGTTGCCGCCCGGCATCCCCATGGCCGACATAGCATCGGTTACCAGGGCGATCCTCTCCGGGCCCTTGGCGCGGAGGACGAGACGCAACATGGTGGGTTCTATATGGATTCCGTCTGCGATCAGACCCACCGTGAGCTCATCGTCTGTCAATGCAATGGCTGCCAGCCCCGGGGTCCGATGGTGTAGGCCCGACATGGCGTTGAGGACGTGGGTGACGTGGGTGGCGCCCCATCCCACCGCTGCACCGGCCTGCTCGACCGTGGCGTCGGAGTGCCCCAGTGCGATGGTGGACCCGGCGGCGGCGAGCCGTTTGACCGCATCCTCGGCACCTTCGAGTTCAGGTGCGATGGTGACCATAGCGGGTGGGCTGCTACGCAGCAGCGCATAGAAGTACTCGGGTGAAGGCGCGATGAGTTCTTTGGAGGGGTGCGTTCCCCGCTTGGCGGGTGAGATCATGGGGCCCTCCACGTGCAGCCCGAGTGGGCGTGCACCCTGCCAATCGGCTGGTGGTCCTGCCGAGAGAACCTCGAGCGCAGCAGTCGCGACCTCCACCGGTCCGCTGATCACGGTTGGGAGGAAGGCAGTGACACCGAACTGGGGGAGGAGGGCACCAACCTCCCAGATAGAGGAGGGATCGGTGGTGAAATCGTGACCGAACCCGCCGTTCACCTGGATATCGACCAAACCTGGCAGCAGAGTCCCAGACACGCCCTCAAGCCCGGCCGGACTCGTCACCTCGTCTCCACTCGGAGCATGCAGAGTCATCGGAGCCATCCGAGACGGTGATTCGCTGGGTTTGAAGACGACATCGCACCAGAGACGATAGACCTCCGCAAAGTAATTGCTATGGGAACCTCTAATCCAGCGTGTTATGACCGGGTGTGCCGTAACGGTCGATGAGCGCAGACTCTGAGACGTAAGTGGTCGTGCAGATGCCGTAGTGGCGGGTGGGAAGCGTGTGTTGCGATGAGTAATCCACCAGACAAACCCGCGGCTAGGTAAGACCGAAGGAGGCATTCACATCGAACCCGAAGGTCACCCCGACAAACCAGATAGAAGCTCGATCGCGGGGTTGAGGTTGGATGGCCCCGACCACGCGAGAAGACCACGATGATGCAGCCGTTGGGGGTCTGGGGGACGGAGGCTCCCAGAAATCACAGATCCCGCAATACCTCCACCGCGTTGGGGCGGTTCCACCATACGTTGAGGCCGGTGTCGTCGGCGATGACGCCGGCGGCGTTGTGGCCGGGCTGACCCGTGAAGCTCCCACCGGGATGCTGGGATGAGCCGCACAGATAGAGGCCGTCGATGGGGGTGCGATAGCTGGATAGGTCGTGATGGGGTCGGTTGGTTTCCCAATTGTCGGGATGGAAACTGCCATGGTGTCGGTCACCTCGCCGCATGGAAGGCACCGTCGCCTCGGTGTCAGCGGGGGAGTGGGCTTCGACGGCGAGGATCCGATCGGACAACCCTGGTGCATAGCGTTCGTAGCCCGACAGCATCAGGTCGGTCTGACGGTCGCGGTCGGGTGACTCCCACTTCTCAGTGCCGTCAGGGAGTGTCGAGGGAACGAATTGCCACCCGAAGGTGGTGTGTCTGCCTTCTGGTGCCTGGGTGGGGTCGTTGAGGGTGGGGATGCTGGAGTGGAGGGCCGAAACTTCTGGGAGGGTGCGCCCCCGAATTGCTGTCATGTCACGGATCAGATCGTCACTGGACTCGTACCCGAGGGCGAGGTTGAGTGCCCGGGGCACATCGGGATTGTGGGCTTCGGAGGCAAATTTGGGTCTGTCACCCAGGGCGAGATGGATCCCGAACAGAGCCTCCTCCAGCCATTGGTATTCCTCCATGGCTGTTGCCATCCCCGGATCGAGCACCTCCTTGCCCACCAGGTCGAGCATGGTGGACGGTGCCGGTACAGAGCTGGCGACGAAGCTGCGTGCCCCGACCTCGCGTCCGTCGATCGTGGTCACACCAACCGCACGGCCGTTCTGGATATCGATGGAGGCAACGGGAGAGCGGGTGGCGAGCCGCCCACCGTTGGCGTAGACCGATGCCGCCAGCGCCCTCGCCATCTCCCCGCTCCCGCCGCGGATCATGCGACCCTCGTGGGAGTTGGGAAGGGCGAGAACCGGACAGTACCCGGTACCGGGAACATCGAGCACCGGGAGGTAGCCCCTTACCGCGACGTTGAACCCGACCAAGGCCCGGAGGGGTTCAGAGGTGAAGGCATCCCTGATCACATCGAGTGCGGAACGGTCGGCGAGTGAGAGAAGGCGGCGGCCGAGCGCGCTCTGGCCCAGCAGCTCCCTTTGCAGGTCGGCTGGCAGGGGAGGGGCGAAGCGCAGCGGCCCCAGGATTCGGTTGGTGATTTCGGAGAACTCAGAGTGGAGGCGCCGATACGCTTCGGAATCCTCAGGGTTCAACCTGGCGATCTCCCCGGTGCTCTTTTCAACATCCCTATATGTCACCAGGGCTCGTTCCCCACCGTCGTAGGGCACTGCATTCTGGACATCGGGGTAGATGGCCTCCACCCCAAAACGGTCAAGCCCAAGGTCATGCCAGATGGTGTAATCGGGCGTCCACCGCACAAAGAAGGCATGGAGATTATGACGGAACAGCGGCAGGGTCACCTCTTCGGTGCGGACACCTCCGCCCAGCTCGTCGCCACCCTCGAGAACCAGTACGGAGGCACCGGCCCGAGCCAGATAGGAAGCGGCTACCAGGGAGTTGTGACCGCCACCGACGAAGATGCCATCCACCTCATGGGGCAGTGGGGGAGGACTGATTGGAGTCATACGGGTGCGTCGACCCAGCTCAGCACCCCGCGTCCCCGAAGCTTCTCCTCCCTTAGCAACTGGTGGATCTCCGCCACGCCGTCCGGTCCGCAACGTCTTCCGATGACAGGTTTGACGGTGCCGGAGGACACCAGGTTTGCCGCGGTCATAACTTCGTCCCGACTTGCGTAGCGGGATCCCAGCAGCGTCAATTGTCGGAACACCATCTCACGGGGATCGATCGAGAAGCGACGGTCGGGAAAGGTAGTCAAGACCACCAAACGACCCCCAACCGCAAGGGCGGCCGCACTCCACTCCAACGAGGCGGTGGATCCAATCAGATCGATAACAACGGTCGGGGGACCCCCACTCCATAGGGTGGTGGGATCGACTGCGGATATGTAGGTGGAGTCGAAGGCACGTGCGCCCAACTCCTCGATTAGCGCCAACTTGTCGTCGGTGATGTCGAATCCGACGACATCTCCCCCAAAGGCGGCTGCCACCTGGATCATGTGCGCTCCGACACCGCCACCGGCTCCGATCACCACCACCCGATCTCCCGGCACCACCCGGGCTCTGCGACCGCAGACGTGGACGGGGGTGGCCACAGCATCGGGAACCACAGTCGCTACCTCCGGGTCGAGATCGTCAGGAAGGACGACAGCGTTGTAGGCGGGGATGACGGTGTGGGGTGCGTAGCCGCCGTCGGTATGAACCCCCACCCAGCCGTCCAGGTTCTCACAAAGCGACTGATTCCCAGAGGAGCACTGCTGACAGGATCCACAGGCAAGATAAAAGTAGGCGGTTACGCGTTGGCCCCCAAGCTCGGGGTCGACGCCCGATCCAAGTGACACCACCCGGCCAACCAATTCGTGACCGGGAACACGTGGCAGCAACGCCGGATCGTCGTCGAGATTGCCGTTGATGCAGTTGAGCACTGTCAGCCCAATGCCGCAAGCCTCCACCTCGATCCCCACCTCACCGGGGCCGGGCTGGGGAACGGGGAACTCCTCCTCGACGAGGTCCCCGCCCCACTCGTGGATCCGGTATCCGGATTGCATCTCCTGCGACATCTCGTCCTCGGCTAGGGGGGGTCAATCCTGCAAGATACAGGATTCACTGTGAGAGCCAAGATGGGGGGGACCGAGTCACCCGCCCCCATCATCGGGTGCGTTCTTCTCGACGTACTTCTCCGTCTCCTCGGTGGGCTCGAACTCCTCGGGGAACTCGTCGGTTACCACTACGCTGATGCCTTTCTCGCTCAGATCGTAGAACGTCTCCAATCCCTTGAGGAGCCGGTCCTCACCCGCGGTGAGCGGTCCCTGTCTCTTCATGTGCTCTTTGATCCCCTTTATCTTGCCCTGACTGACGCCGCCAATTCCCGTGAGGGCCACGGTGGTCATGCACCGGCCGCCATCCCGATCGACCGCGCAAGCATCGGTGATCTCGATCGCGGTGAGGCCACGTGCCGTCCAGGTGACGCCCTTGGCCACCCAACCACCGGGGGTCCAGATGAAAACGGTGCTGAGGACGGACACCGGCGTTGCCAGTTTGCCCACCCCGTCTTTGAACTTGTCCCAACCGGTCATCTCATATACGGGGATCGGGCCGTGCAGAGCCGATTGGGTGATGGCGAGGAGTAGCGCGTTGTCGGCTGGGCCGTTGCTCCCAGCGTCATAGCCCTCGATGAGGTCGTCGTACAGATCAGCGCTGAAAAACCCACGATCGCCCTTCTCGTTCCAATCTTCGATGAGGTTCTCGGCGCTCTGCTTGCGCCAGTCTTGGAGCGCTTGGCGGCGTGCGGCAGCCATGTCCGCGGTGTAATGGCCCGGGGCAATCTCAGGGAGTTGACCGGTTTCGCGGCCCGACGTCACATATTCGCCGAAGCGTTCCCTTGCATCTTCATCGAGTATATCCTGGATGGCGGCCAGTGCCGCCGGGTCCCAATCGTCCATTCCAAACGCCTTGAGGCTGCCATCCTCGTCTATGGAGATGTCGCTCACCTCCCACTCCTCGGTGATCGGCAGCGTCCCATATGGACGGTTGGCCACATAGGCCAAAAGGACTGGGTTCTGCAGATCGCCACGGTCGATCAGCCCGGCGTCCAGGAGTGCGTCGAGGCTCTCCTCGATCCGTTCCTCGTCGACATCGAGACCCCCCTCACGGCCAACATCAGCAATCAACTCCAGACTGGTCAGTTCCTCGAGCTCGACGGTCATGTCGTCGAGGGTGGGGGGATCGGCAGAGCGCCAGCCCATGGCTTCGAGCCGGGCCACCGTTCCCAGTAGGTCATCGATCGCCCTGCCCACGGCCAGGGAGTATTGGTGGTCGTGTTCCTCGGCGTCCTCCACCAGACCGGAGATGTCGCCGCCAAGTTGCTGCAGGATGGTGTTGAACTCGTGACGGATGCCACCGGGGTGTTCCGATCTCTGTTGCTCCGTATCCAGGTATGACTGCTTCTTTGTCTTCAGATCGGTGACGACGTCGGAGATCTCGCCCTTGAACTGGCGTACCTGACGACGGATCTCGTCGACCTCGTCGCTGATCATCCCCGCCAACTCAGCGATCTCGTCGACGGTGTCCTGCGCGCTCATGGCGCTGGTCGCGATGTAGCCACCACCCTCCCTCAAGTTGGACACCTCCTGTCGCACCCGTCGGCCCACATCATCAATGAGCGTGGCGACCTTCTTGGTGTCCTTGGCGAACTCCTCGGCGCCAACTTCCGTTTTCCAAATCCAACCCGGGATCGATTCAGGTGTCATCGGGATCTCTTCTGATTGACTTCATCGGCTCCCCTCGGCTCATGAATGGTCGGGTGAGGGTGAGACCGTTGAACTGCCATTTCTGGGGGACTCCGTCCCCCAGACCCCCAACGGCTGCCTC
>WHTL01000192.1 GCA_009377735.1 Acidimicrobiia bacterium | reverse complement strand
TTTCTCCTACCCCGTCTCACCCCCGGGGAACCGTGTAGCGCCATCCTGGGCGAACGGGCCACCCCGGCCGCCTGCGAGCAGCTCTACGAGGTGAACGGTCTCGATCGGCCCATCCACATTCAGCTGACCTCCTACATCGGTAATGTCTTGACCGGGGATTTCGGTGACTCCATAAAGTTCAACAGACCGGTGACCGAGATCCTCCTGGAACGGCTCCCGGTGACGGTGGAGCTCGGAATGAGCGCCCTGTTCCTCGCGATTCTGGTGGGTATACCACTTGGCATCCTGGCGGCGCGCTATCACAACACGGGTATTGATGTCGGGACAATGGCCTTCGCCAATATCGGGGTGTCCATGCCCATCTTCTGGCTGGGACTCATCCTCGCCTATTTCTTTGCAATTGTCCTGCAGGGCACCCCCTTCGCCCTGCCTCCCTCGGGGCGGTTCTCCGCCGGACTAACACCCGCTCCCTTCTATGAGGTGTGGGGCGTGACCCTCGCGGAGACCGGGTTCGTTCGAACGGCGGCAGATTTCATCGCCGATCTTGGAGTGTTCAACGCCTTGATCTCCGCACAGTGGACCTCCGCGGTCGACGCCATCAAGCATCTCATCCTCCCGGCGGTTGCACTCTCCACGATCCCGATGGCCGTGATCGCCCGGATGACACGTTCCTCGCTACTCGATGTTCTTGGTAAGGACTATGTGAGGACGGCCCGCGCCAAAGGAGCCATTGGCGGGCGTGTCATCCGGCACCACGCCCTCCGCAACGCACTGCTGCCGGTGGTCACCGTCATCGGCTTGCAGTTGGGCGCCCTCCTCGGTGGCGCCGTCCTCACCGAGACCATCTTCGGCTTGGCAGGGATCGGGACTGCCCTTTTCGACGCCATCAGCGTCCGCGACTTCCCCATAATCCAGAGCTTCACGGTGGTTGTGGCCAGCACCTATGTGGTCATCAATCTGCTGGTAGATCTCTCCTACGGTCTGCTCGATCCCCGGGTCCGTCTGCGATGACGGAGGGCGTGGCGGTACCCCTAACCGAGCCCGATGAGCTCCTCGACCAGCCGACGTCCGTGTGGCGTCTCACTCTGCGTCGCTTCCTCCGTCGCAAACTCGGGGTCGTTGGCCTCTTCATCGTGGTCACCATCGCTCTGGTGGCTCTCCTGGCCCCTGTCATAGCCCCCTATGACCCTCTGCAGCCCCTGAACCAGATCGAAGATGTGCAACGGAGGGATCCACCTTCGGCAGAGCACATCCTCGGCCTCGACTCCAATGCCCGCGATCAGTTCAGCCGCATCGTCTATGGGGCGCGGGTGAGCCTGCCATTGGGCTTCACCACCGTTCTCCTCGCCATCCTCGTTGGTGCGGGGATAGGCGCCATCGCGGGGTATTTCGGGGGCTGGGTCGACAATATCCTGATGCGCATCATGGATGTCATTCTCGGATTCCCCGCACTGATCCTGGCTATCGCCATCGTCTTCATACTCGGTCCGGGGATAAGAAACACCCTGTTGGCCATCGCGATTGTCACCTTGCCCCAGTACGCACGCGTGATGCGCTCGTCGGTGTTGTCGATACGGGAGATCGACTACGTCTCCGCCTCCGAGGCGCTGGGGGCTTCACCTTGGCGAATCCTACGCACCCGGGTCCTTCCCAACGCGTTGACACCCCTGGTGGTACTGGGCACACTCGGTATCGCCAATGCCATCCTCGAGGCTGCCGCACTGTCGTTCCTCGGTCTGGGTGCCCAGCCACCAACACCGGAGTGGGGGGCGACGCTAGCCCAGGAGCGGGCATTGATCTTCACCTTCCCCCATCTGGTCATCTTCCCCGGTCTTGCCATCATGTTCACCGTCTTGGGATTCAACCTGCTCGGCGACGGTCTCCGCGACGCCCTCGATCCCTCGCTCAACGAATGAGTGAGAACCTGCTGGAAGTTAAGGGTCTCAAAACCCATTTCAAGACCCGCGACGGGGTGGTCCAGGCAGTGGATGGTGTCGATCTAGCGGTGAAGCCCGGTGAGGTTCTTGGAGTGGTCGGCGAGTCGGGTTGCGGAAAGTCTGTGACCTCACTCTCGATCCTCGGTCTGGTTCCCTACCCGGGAGAGATCGTCGAGGGAGAGGTCGTCTTCGACGGTGTCGACCTCACCAGTCTCTCCCAGAAGCGACTGGCGCGTCTGCGCGGTAACCGCATCTCGATGATCTTCCAGCAACCGAGCTCCTCGCTCAACCCTGTCTTCCGTGCCGGTGATCAGATTTCCGAGGTTTACGAATTGCATCGAGACTGGTCCGACGAGGTCGAGGAGGAGAAGGCCATCGAGATGCTTGAGCGTGTCGGTATCCCCGATCCGGCACGGCGGGCGCGCTCCTATCCCCACGAGCTCTCGGGAGGGATGGCACAGCGGGTGATGATTGCAATGGCGCTGGCATGCGAACCAGACCTCCTAATCGCCGACGAGCCCACCACCGCACTAGACGTCACCATCCAGGCACAGATCCTCGATCTCATTTCAGAGCTCGTAAGCGAGACCAACACCGCAGTGATCCTGATAACCCACGATCTGGGCGTGGTGGCCGAGATGGCAGACCGTGTTGCCGTGATGTACGCCGGACAGATCGTCGAGGAGTCGGACGTCAACACCATCTTCGAGGATCCGAAACATCCATACACACAGGGGTTGCTCGGGTCGATCCCGGTGTTAGGCGACGTAAGGGACGAACTCGACACGATCCCGGGTGTCGTCCCCAGTCTGGTCGACATCCCTCAGGGTTGTCGCTTCGCCGATCGGTGTGCGGTCCGAGTCGAGAACGATTTGGAGATTTCTCTCACCGACGATCCCCAGCTCCTCCCCGTCGATGAGGGCCACAAGGTGCGCTGTTGGCTCTACCACACACCGGAGGACGTGGAGAGATACCGCTCCGAGGGGGCGGTGGTGGACACGTGACCGCTCCATCCGTGGAAGCGCTCGTCAATGTCTCCGGTCTCACCAAGGATTTCCCCGTGAAGGGTGGAATCCTGCGGAGAACCGTCGCCAATGTCCAGGCCGTCGCCGGGGTTGACCTCGTCATACATCGGGGGGAGACCCTCGGTCTGGTGGGAGAGTCCGGATGCGGTAAGACGACGTTGGGGCGGATGCTCGTTCGTCTCCTGGAACCGACGTCCGGCTCGATCGTCTTCGACGGTGAGGACGTCACCCACGCCAATAGGAACAAGTTGGAAGCGTTCCGTCAGAATGTCCAGATAATCTTCCAGGACCCCTATGGGAGTCTCGACCCTCGAAGTCAGGTCGGCAACTCCATAGCCGAAGGGCTAAGGATCCATGGGATCGGCGACAAAGATGAGATTCGCACCCGCGTAGGTGAGATGTTGGAGCTGGTTGGCCTCAAGAGATCCCAAGCCGACCGCTACCCACACGAGTTCTCTGGGGGGCAACGTCAGCGTATCGGTATCGCCCGCGCCCTCATCCTAAAACCTCGGTTCGTGATAGCCGACGAGCCTGTTTCGGCATTGGATGTCTCGGTCCAGGCACAGGTCCTCAACCTGCTGCGGGAACTGCAGTCGGAGTTGGATCTGACCCTGTTGTTCATCGCCCACAATCTGGCCGTAGTGGAGCACATCTCCGACCGGGTGGCGGTGATGTACCTCGGTCGGATCGTCGAGATCACCGACCGCGACACCCTCTATGAGAACCCGGCGCATCCTTACACGGAGGCACTGCTCTCAGCGATCCCGGTCCCCGACCCGAGACGCCGAAAAGAGCGTATGGTCCTCCAGGGCGAAATCCCGTCTCCGCTCAACCCACCCGCGGGTTGCCGCTTCCACCCGAGATGTCCCATCGCCCGCGAGGGTTGGTGCAATGTAGAGGATCCGGAGTTGATGGATGTCCCCACCGACGGCGTCTACCACCGGGCTGCATGCCTTCTCAGGGCGGGCGAGTACGCCCGGCCTTGAGGGCCTTAGGACCTCTCCCAGATACAGAGCTTATGGGGCCACGAGCGTCGGCCGATGGTGGCTTCCGGACCGGTGCTGATCCGCACGAACCCATCCCCCAGCACCTCATCGACCGCCTCTGGGGACATCCCATATGGAGGGCCACCTTTCTCGAGTGACCTGCCGATGGGGAAGACGACCGAGACAACACGGCCATCGTCGCCCAACACACGATCTGCCATCTTGCCGAACTCCGGACGGTCGTCCGGGGCAAGCGCACAAAAGAAGGTGTGGTCGAATACGACGCGGAACGGCTCGTCGGTCCAACGAAGGGCGTCGCCTACTACCGCCGATGGCACCAGTTTCTGTGCCTCTTCGATGGCACCTGACGCCATGTCAACGGCTACGACGTCCCACCCGGCTGTATGGAAGACCGACGCATCCCAGCCGCTCCCGCATCCGGGGACGAACACTCGTCCGGGATTCTCCTTTCCTAGACCCGGATCCTCTGCGAGTAGGTCCGAGAGGAGCGGGTTCGCCCTGCCCATATCCCACGGCGTGTCGGATCGTCGATAACGAAATGACCAGTCTTCGGGCGTCAGCCGATTCACAGTTCGACGTGGAAACCGACCTCGACTACCCGGTCGGGTGGAAGATGGAAGAATTCACCGGCGTTCGTGGCGTTGCGCGCCATCAAGGCAAAGAGCCGTTCTCGCCAAAGCCTCATACCGGGGCGATCCGTCGGTAACAGCGTCTCCCGACCCATGAAGTAACTGACCTTGTCGATATCAACTCGCTCGCCCTCGATCTCGACATGCATCAGCATGGCCGGCACATTGGCATCCTGCATGAACCCATGGTGCAAGGTAATCCGGTAGAAGCCATCACCCATCGGGGAAACCTCGTATCGGTCCGCTGGCTTTACGCGGGGCCGCTCCTCGGTGCGAACCGAAACGACGAGGACCCGCTCATGTATGACGTGGTTGTGCTTGAGGTTGTTGATGAGGGCTGGAGGAGCACCACGTGGATTTCCGTACATGTATACGGCTTGGCTGGGCACACGGGTGGGATGCGATTCGCGGATACCCTCCAGGAAGTTCTGCAGGGACGGAGCAGCCTCGCGAATACGCTCGCCCAGTATCCGTCGACCACTCTTCCACGTGGTGAAGAGGAGGAAGACCCCTGCAGCCACCACCAGTGGGAACCAACCTCCGTCTGGGATCTTGACCATATTTGCACCGAAGAACCCAAGATCGATCACCAGGAAAAAGCCCGTAACGGCAACGCTGAGGGCGGGCGACCAGCGCCAACGCTCGCGGAGAACAACAGAGAACAGCACGGAGGTGATCACCATCGTGGCGGTAACCGCGACACCATACGCTGCAGCCAGGTTGCTAGAACTGCGGAATCCGATGACCAGACCAACACAGGCCACCATCATCAGCCAGTTGATACCGGGAATGTAAATCTGGCCGGACTCTTCTTCCGAGGTATGGACGATGGCGGTCCGTGGCGCATAACCAAGCTGTACCGCTTGTCGGGTGAGGGAAAACACCCCTGATATCAATGCCTGGGAGGCGATCACGGTGGCCGCCGTTGCCAGAACGACCATGGGATAAAGTGCCCAGTCGGGTGTCATCAGATAGAACGGATTCTCGGCAGCGGTGGGATTCGTCAGGATTAGGGCCCCCTGCCCGAGGTAGTTGAGCATCAGAGCCGGGAAGACCAGGACGAACCACGCAAGCCGGATGGGCCGAGTGCCGAAATGACCCATGTCGGCATAGAGGGCCTCTCCGCCAGTGACCACCAGGAAGACCGAGCCGAGGACCAGAAACCCTGCAACCCCGTTATCGATAAAGAAGCCGAAACCGTGGAGTGGGTTGAAGGCTGCCAGTACGCTGGGCTCCCGCACAATCCATCGCACACCCAAAACCGCCAGAACACTGAACCAAACCACCATGATCGGTCCGAAAATCCGTCCGATTCCGGTCGTACCCCGACTCTGAATGGCAAAGAGCCCCACCAGGATGGCGATGGTAATCGGAAGAATGTAGGGCTCGAAGAAGGGGGTGGCGACCTGCAGACCCTCCACTGCACTCAAGACCGAGATGGCCGGGGTGATCATTCCATCGCCATAAAGCAGCGCCGTTCCAAAAATACCGACCATGACGAGTAGCCAGCGTGCACCATTCCTGGGGAGGTTGCGCGGTGAGACCAGCGCGGTTAGGGCCAGGATGCCGCCTTCGCCGTCGTAGTCGGCACGAAGCACAAAGATGAGGTACTTGATGGCGATGACAATGATGAGCGACCAAAGAATGAGCGAAAGCACGCCAAGGACGTTGTCATGATTTGCAACAAGCCCGTGGCCATGGAAAGACTCCCGGAATGCGTAGAGGACGCTGGTTCCGATGTCACCAAAGACGATGCCAACCGCGCCAAGGGTCAGTAGAACTAGCCTGCTGCCCGAAGGGACCTCGTGGTTGTCGGGTGACTTGCCCTTTGGGCGCGCCGAAGAAGACTCATTCGCCATGACCGCAGGAGGCTACCACACTCGACCCTTCGGTCGTTTTACCGTCTCACGATGACTGGGTTGGTGATCTTCGACTGTGACGGTGTGCTCGTCGACTCCGAACGCCTCACAGTGGAGGTGGAGTCCCTTGCCTTTGCCAAGATCGGCTGGCCCCTGACACCCAAAGAGATCGCCGAAAGATTCATCGGTGTGAGTGATGCCGACTTCCTGGCCGCCATCGAGGACCATATTGAACGCCCGCTTCCGTCGGGGTGGGTCGAGTCGCTCCGTGACGCAACCTACCAACGCCTCCAAAGGGAATTGGTTCCTGTGGATGGAATCGTTGAGGTGCTCGATGCCCTCAACACCCCCTACTGCGTCGCCTCCAGCGGGACCCACCACAAGATGCGTCATACCCTCGGTATCACTGGTCTCCTCGACAGATTCGAGGATGCCATGTTCAGCGCCACAGAAGTCGCCGCAGGGAAACCGGCACCCGATCTCTTCCTACATGCCGCGGCGAGGATGGATGTCGAGCCAGCCAGATGTGTGGTCGTTGAGGACAGTCCCCATGGTGTCGCTGCCGGTATTGCAGCGCACATGGAGGTGATCGGCTACGACTCCGGTCTCGTGCCCCGCGAGAGGCTCGGCGAAGCCCACCACATCATCGACGATATCCGAAAGCTCCCCGACCTTCTGTGAAAACAATTCTTTCCCCACGCAGGTGGGGGAACAATTAAACAGAGGGGAGCCCGGCTGCCCAGTCGGCGACGATCGCCTTCGTTGTCTCCGGGGTCTCCAACATGGGGAGGTGGCCGACCCCTTGGAGGATCTCTAACCTCCAGTCGGGGTTGATGGAGGTGGCCCGGACCGAGTTTCGGAAGCTCACCAAGCGGTCGCCATCGCCATGGATAATAAGGGTGGGCGCCTCTATCGCAGCTATGTGCCGATCGAGAAGACGTCTGTTCGATAGCAGGGCGACCAGACTTACCGCGGCTCTGCGTATTGCCGACTCGAAGTCGGGGTCATCGATTCGTGCTTCTGCTACCTCCAGATGCGCCTCCATGACCTCCTTGGAAACCAGGTCGGGTCGG
>WHTL01000386.1 GCA_009377735.1 Acidimicrobiia bacterium | reverse complement strand
GGCGAACGACGGAGCGTTCCGGTCGCGCTCGGAGAGTATTGGGTCATCCATCTCCGACGGCCACTCGATGCCGAAGGCAGCGTCATCCCAGCTGACCACTCGCTCGCTTTCGGCGTGATAGAACGTCGTCGTCTTGTAGCAGACGTCCGCCACGTCACTCAGTACGACGAACCCGTGTCCAAAGCCGGGTGGAACCCAGATCTGGTTGTGGTTCTCGTCGTCGAGCATCATGGCTGCCCAACCACCCAGGGTCGGTGAGCCCTCCCTCAAGTCGACGGCCACATCGAAGACACGACCTGTGGCAC
Organism: Acidimicrobiia bacterium; assembly: GCA_009377735.1. GTDB lineage: Bacteria > Actinomycetota > Acidimicrobiia > Spongiisociales > ZC4RG35 > WHTL01. The sequence continues at coordinate 2,934 of WHTL01000386.1, read as the reverse complement.
AGCGAACAAGCTTGCCCTGACTGTGGGGGCGAACCTGATAGTGGATACCCCGCAGAACGCCACGGACGGAACGGGAGTGGTTGTCCTGCACGAACTCAACATCCAGACCGCTGAGCTCCGAGAACCGGTGAGCGTTGAATGTCTCGAGAAAAAAGCCACGGTCGTCCCGGTGGACGTCGGGTTCCACCCTGAGTACCTCGGGTATGGAAGGGTCGACGGGTTCAACGAGCACCGACGGCTCCCGAATCTGAGAAGCCGGCTGCGGTGGGCAACTCCTCATCGAGGTAGGAATCGGCCGAGAATGGCGATGCAAATCCACCTAGCCACCCCGCACGCTCCTCGACGGTGGGCACCGGGGTCTGGAGCACGGACGAGGCAAGTACGGTGCCCGATTCGAGTTCGGCATACAGCCTGGAATAGCCGGTGATCATCTGCTCCTTGGTTACCAACTCACCAGCGGCTCGTCGGGCCTCTTCGGCGTATCGCCTCATGAGCGTGGGGTCATCGACGACCTCCCGGATCATTCTGGCGGCCATCTTCACATCATCATGGGGCACAACCACTCCTCCTCCATGTCTACGGATCCTTTCGCCCACGGCGCCTCGTTCTGAGCCAAAGACCGGAAGCCCCATCATCCAAGCTTCGGAGAGCACCAGCGAAAAGGTCTCGTCAACCTGCGAGTAGATGAGGACTGCATCGATGGCGGCCTCCTCGATGACACGGTAAACGTCCTCACGGGGATAGAGGCCGTGGGCTTCCACGGTGACGTCATCGGATACGGCCGGTGCTGAGTCGCGACCCAACAGGTGCCACCCGATAGAGGAATCGGAGAGCTCATCCATCAGCGCTCCTAAGACCTCGTCGCCTTTGTGCACCCCACCCTTCCCAATTACTCCGATGCGGGTCAGACCCTCCTCCCGTTCCCGTAGCGAAGGCTCAAAGGCGGGTATTCCGTGGGGTCTAATCTCGATCTCAAGATCTGGGTCATGTCTCGAATAGTTGTCGGCCGCCGACTCGCTCGGAGCGATGAGCACGTCAGCGCGTCGGAGTTGCCGTAGGTATTCCCGGCGTCTCGACCACACGGTCCAACCCGTGGGAGCCAGACGCTGCTCGCAGCTCATACAGAGGCCATCGTCGTCGAGGGCTGGGCAGTCCTCCCCTTCTGAATCAAGGATGGAATGAGGGGTGAGGGCGTGATAGTCATGGAGGCTCCACACAACCGGCACCCCGAGATCCGCGGCACGGTCCAGCAGATAGGCGGTGTCCTCCGGAGCGAAACCGAAGGTGTGATGGATGTGTACCACGCCGATACCCATGGACAGCGCCCGATCGACCCACTCGGTCGTCTCACCGGGCAGGTCGAGTGGGAAGGTGGTCATCCCGTCCTCCCAGAACCATTCCAGTCGGGTGGCACCGTTCCATCTACTCACCACTATCGACTCATCATCGAGACCGTCCACCAGATCGGCAACATGGTGTTCCACCCCTCCGATGATGCCCTTGGTGATGGGATGGTGGAGAAGATAGAGGGTCCGACCACGTTGCGTGTCGCCGCTGCACTCCATGAGCCCGAGACCGACCCGTGCCTGGACACCCCGAAGCGGGTTGAGTTTGATGAAACGATCAATGGTCGCCTGGTAGTCGGGCCAGAGTCGATCGAGTGGCACCGAGTCCTCCTTGCTCTTCCTCCGTCCGGCGCGACCGAAGGAGACCTCGCCGATATGGGAGACGAACACGCGATCGCAGAGAAGGTTTAGAAACCCGGCATCCCGCATGCGAAGGGAGAGATCGTTCTCCTCGCCATATCCGCGACCGAATGCCTCCTCATCGAACAGACCGACCACGTCGAGCGCCTGCCGTCTCAGATACACACAGAAACCGACAGCAGTGGGGATTTCGATCCAGTCACCCGTCCCCACCTCGGCTACGAGAGTGTCGAGCTCCTCCACCGAAAAGGCCCCGGGATACATGTTGTCGCCGAGCCAGCCCGGGACACTGGCGATCTCGGCGTTGTTGGACACCGGTGTCACCGATCCGATCCGCTCGGATTCTCCTGCGAGCGTGTAGAGACGATCCAGCCAACCAGGCGGTACCACTGTGTCGGTGTTCAGGAGGACTACGTCCCGATCGGAATCATCCATCGCCCGATTGCAGTTGCCGACGAAACCAAGATTCCGAGACCGACGCACCACCGTCACCCTCTCATCGAGGGCGGCGAGATCGGACAGAACTTCTGGGATCCGCTGGTCGGTGCTGGCATCGTCGGCGAGGACGAAACGCACCCCCACACCGGGGTGTTCGCAAGAAGCGATCGCACACAGGGACCGACCACCTCGTATCCGTCATAGATGGGCACTATGACATCAACTTCCATCATGGCTTCAACTTGCCCTGCACCCACCCCCGTAGCTCCGCCAGCTTGCCCACGACGTCGACACCCGATCCGGCCGTCGTCTCCTCGATCCTGGCTGTGATCTCCTCCACGTGAAGTCGTGCCTCATCTCTCTGTTGGCGGGCCGTCTGCAGTTGACGGGTCCGCTCCTTGAGCCGCTCACGTAGCTGGGAGTTCTGCTCGATGAGTTGTAGGTATATCAGACGATGGACTTCCCGGTCCTCACTGGCAGCTGTGGGACCCTGATCGGGCATGTCATCTGGTCGATTCCCTCCCGTCATCGTTGGCGCTCCGCCAGCCCATCGAGGGCCATACCCACCACCCGGGTGAAGAGGTCCCGTTCGTGGGCATCGGCGTCACGCAGCCGCCAATTGCTTGGGGGCGGAAGCTCGGGTTGCATGCCCAGGACAGCCTTGTAGCCGGTGGCGTCGTGCATCTCGAGAACCCGGTCGTTTCCTTCCTGAAAGTGCTCGGCGATCCGCGAGCGGAGCGCCGGGGTGAGAGCGTGAAAGGGTTTCTGGTCGGGAATTTCCTCGCGCAGG
>WHTL01000140.1 GCA_009377735.1 Acidimicrobiia bacterium | reverse complement strand
GTGACCCGGTGGCCTCTTCACAACAGCTGGAGGAACTGACCTCTGATGGGGCTCGCCCGGCACTCGCCCGAAACCTCGGCCACGTTGCCGACCCGCCGAAGCAGCCAGGCAAAGGCTTGCCGATATCAGGAGCCGATCCGTCAAACGATCATGAAAAGGTTTGAGACGATGCAAATGGGGAACCCTTCATCACGTTCTTCCCCGAGCGGACCAACGAACAGACAAAGGAGCGCATATGCCGAGTATCCAAGATGTCATGACAACTGACCTGGTTCAGGTCGGCGCACAGGGAACAATTCGAGAAGCGGCCACGCTGATGAGAGACAACGAAATCGGCGATGTGCTGGTGACCGGTGAGGACGGTTCGCTCGTAGGCATCGCCACCGACCGTGACCTCGTAGTTCATTGCCTGGCGGATGGCGCCCTACCCGATAGTTCCATCAGCCCGGCGTGTACTACCGACCCGATCAGCGTCGACATCTCCGCTCAAGCGGGCGACGCGATTAGGACGATGAGGGAAAACGCTATACGAAGAGTTCCCGTCGTGGAGAATGGAAGGGCCGTCGGAATCGTTTCGATTGGCGATCTGGCCAGCGAGTACGACAAACAGTCGGTACTCGCCGATATCTCACAGGCTCCACCCAACTCATAATTGTAAAATCTGAGTTCCCCTCACGCGTCAGATCATGGCGAGTGAGGGCTCAACCTGATCGCTCGACGAGGAGCCGATCGTTGTCGATGCTGATCATGGCACCCGTGGCCAATCCGGCGTAGTCGGTGGGAGTGACGAGCAGAAAGGGACAGATCCTCTTATAGAGGAGTTCTCCCACGATCGCACCGAGGACCAGGATCTCGTCGGATTCGCCCAGAATCACCCCGTTGGGCGCAACACCTTTCCTGATCAGTTCGGCGAACACCGAGGAACTCGACGATGACCCGCGTCCCGACGGCATCGCCAGGATTCGGTCGGTGACCGTCTCGCCATGTTGTGGGTGGCGAAAGTCGGTGATGGTCCCGTTGGAATGATCAACGCCGCCCCAGAACGAGATCGGTTCGTCGAGAACGAGTAGTCGGCCCCGGGCAGAGCCCGTGAACAGCGGGGTTCCTTCTATCTCAGCCATATCTCCAAATTCCCTCGTCCCGCCGTATCTCGCCCGCCACAGCAGACTCCACACAGTCCTCGACCGACCCGAATACCACATCCACACCCAGATTCCCGGGGGCGTAGTAGGCCCACTTTGCCGAGTCCGTCATCACCGCCCCATCAACGTCCCGGAGGATGGGTGTCACGTAGGTGCAGGTGTCGACCACCAATTCGATACCCGCGTCGGAGAGGTGAATGTCGAGACGGTCGGCCTCGATCTCGCCGAGCGTGTCGCGTGAGGTCGAGACGAAGCAATCGATACGATCGGAGATGCGGCGTCCATCCAAGATGTCCACCAATCGCCGCAGCTCGGTGGCCGAGTAGTGCGGTGTCCCCAGACTGACAGCGCCAAGAGAATCATCTCCAGTTGTGGAGAGCTCTTTACGCGCCGTCGTCACCATTTCTGCGGTGACTAGCAGCTCTTTCCGGGAGCCTCGTCCACCGAGAGCCGATTCAAGGGTGGGCGCTTCGGGGGTCACAGCAACGACGTGGAACATGGCCAAGTCACCGGAGGACGCCGCCGCCGCTCCAACAGCCTTGAGACGGTCCTCGGTAACGGACGGCGGTATGCCCACCAATGCAGGAATGCCACTCACGTTCTTTCCGAGAAGGTGGCCGAGAACCGGGTAGAAGGCATCAGTCTCCAACAAGGTTGGTGGTAATCGTCCGACGTCGACCACGGTGGTGCCCGCCCGGTTCTCGTCGAGATGGAGACCGGCCGCGGGAACCCTACCGGTTATGGCGGCGGCGATGTCGAAGAAGTCGCCATACCGCCCGGTGCGGGCGCCGAGAACCGAGTTGGCGAATACCACCGCGTTGGATTCGGCCCAGGCGATGTGCTCGCCGAACCCTGGGCGTGAAGGCAGTTGGTAGGGCGCACACGTCCATGTTGGCTCACATCCGAGATCGACATATACATCCATGAGCCGGCGCGCCTCCGACCTGGTCTGGTCATCTCCTCGATAGAGGTCGGGGTGGAGGAGATCGAGCGACGAGACGTTGAGTGTGGTGGGCACCCTCACGGTCCCACCGCCAGCAGAGAGCAGCTCTGCGAACTCGATGCTGGCCATACCGTGATAGAGACAACCGTCGATGTGGGCGTTGCTGATGTCGAGAAGGGCAGTGGCTCCGGTCATCCGGGCGGAGTGGAGGACGATCTCCATGGCGACCGAAGCTGCCGGACCCTCGTCCCCGGCCAACATGGCACGATCCTTTGCCGCGAGTTGGGGTGTCACAGCATTGGATCGGGGCGCGTCATCGATGGGGCGATTCTCCCATATCGCCGGGTTAGGCGTCTAACGGGCGGACTCGCCACCCACCGTTCTGCGCGGATCTTCAACGCGTTAGAGCGTGAAAATCCGCGCAGAAGGGATGGCTCAGTACGGTCCTCCGGTTCCCGATGTTAGAGCCCTGAACTCGAGGAGTCGGGCGAAGAACGATCCCATCTCGGCACGGCTCACCGGGTCATCGGGGCAGTACTCGTCGTTCGTCGGCGGGTTGCACCCCAAGGTGATGCCTGACGTGCCAAGGGCATCGATGTCAGCCTCATGGACACTGTCGTTGTCGTCCGTGAAGAGGTCATCGCCCGCTCCCTCGGTCAGGGCGAGGGCGCGCACCAGGAATGAGGCCATCTCGCCTCGTGTCACCGTCTCGTCCGGACAGAACTCATCGTTGTCGGGAGGATTGCAGCCCTGGGTGATTCCAACCGAAGCGATGGCATTGATGTCATCGTGGAAGATGCTGTTGTCATCGTCGCCGAAGAAATCATCGGCTACCGCTCCCAGATTGAAGGTTCGTCGAAGGAACGCCGCCATCTGGCCACGGGTGATGTCGTCATCGGGGCAGTACTCGTCGTTGTCGGGAGGGTTACACCCCTGGGTAATACCAGGAGCGGCAATGGCCTCGATGTTCCCTTCATGCACATTGCCGTCGTCGTCGGTGAAGGTGCCTGAACCGGGATCGGGGCGGGCGAACCCTTCCACCTGACCTCTGATCTCACCACCGGGACTCGCGTTGGTGTGGAAGTTGACGTAGGCATCGCCGGACCTCATGGCTGCCAGGACGTCGCCAAGGTCCATCCATCCACACTCGTTTCCTTCGTCGGGCGCCGTGACGGTCAGTTGGACCAATCTTCCGTCTTGGGTCACCGGATCATGCCCATAGAGAGTCACCCCGACGGGCCCGTTCACACCCACCGGAGCACAGTGGATGTGGCCGGCGAAGACATCCTCGAGGTTGAAGGTTGCCACCATCAGGCTCAACTCGGTCTCGGCATCGTTGACACTGGCGCCAAATACGCCAGCACCTGCAGTCTCCAGCGGGGGGACCTCATCTGCGCCTGTGAGTGCCGCCCAGAAGTTGATCGGCGGACCCTCCTGAACATCGGAAGCGGCCGAAGTGGCTGTGGCTGGCAGGATGATCATGGCAACCACGACCAGGATCGAAAGGGACCTTCTCATAATCCTCTCCATTTCGCTGGAAGGCACGATGGGGGGAAGGTGGTCGGAGCAGATGGAGCAGCTCAAACCACATCCACCTCTGTCCTCTCCCTATACGAAGGGGCTACGGATCTGGTTCACGGGAACCGAACTCTCCGATTTCAGACCGGTTTGAGCCACGGCGGGCGAGGAGCATCGATGCGGTCGAGACCAGAGGGGACCGGGCCAAACCGTTCTTCATTGTGGGACTGCCAATCGGTCCATGCCTCAGTGATCTCCTCGTTTGTCCTCGCCACGAAGTTCCACCACATCTTCACCTTCTCGCCCAGGGGGCGACCACCGAGGATCATGAGTCGGCCCGAATCGCCCCGGGTCTCAAGCCGCAACATCTCGTATCCCGTTGGGATCAGGGCCAGTGAACCCGGTTCGACGATGGCGTCGTCGACCTTGGCGGCCCGGTCGATCGGAACCACGCCGTATTCGAAGTCGGGATTGACTGCGATGGTGGATGGTCCTACTAGCCTCAAATCCATACCTACGGTTGGGTGATCGAACTCGGTGGGTGCGACGGTGCCCTCGTACTCGCCTATCAACAACCGGGCTTCGCCCGCATCGAGGGAAATCTCGGGGAGATCCTTGTAGTGCTGGAAGGTCGACCCGCCGAATCTGGTCGCATCGGGCTGGGCCAACCACATCTGCACACCCATGATTCCACCGGTCTCATTGCTTGGGCTGGTCTCGGTCCCTTCCTCGGCGTGGGCGATCCCGTTTCCGGCGGTCATCAGGTTCAATTCGCCTGGCCGGATGGACTGTTCGCTGCCGAGCGAATCGCTGTGCAATATGGATCCGTCGAACAGCCAGGTGACAGTGGATAGTCCGATGTGAGGATGGGGACCGATCTCCAGCGGTGGTGGTCTATCGACATCTCCCGGGCTCATGAGATCGACAAAGCACCAGGGTCCGACGGTGCGGCGACGCTTGGTGGGGAGGACCCGTAGGATCGCCATCGTCCCGATCTGGGTCTGGCGGCTCTCCTTGACCTCGATGGTGCTCATTCCCAGGGAGTCGTCGGTTGACGTGACCGTTTCTTCAACAGGTCCGCTCATGAGTCCCATCCTATTGTTCCCCCGCCGAAAGGGGAATGAATTCGCCGCCCCAATAGTTGGACCATACAGGAACGCCACCAGGGTGTTCTCCCGACGAGGGGCGGCCCGTACCGGACGACGACGGGCGCGAAAGGAACTTCGTCATGGCCTGGTTGCTTCTGATATTCGCTGGAATCCTTGAGGTGATTTGGGCTGCACTTCTGCCCGCGACGGAAGGATTCAGCCGTCTCCTCCCTACCCTCGGCTTTCTCGCCGCCCTCGCTGGCAGCATGCTGCTTCTCGGCGTTGCGGTGCAGACGATCCCATCGGCACCGCCTACGCAGTATGGGTTGGGATCGGTGCCGTGGGCGCCGTTGTGGCGGGGGCAGTTATGTATGGCGAACAGATCGCTCCCATACAGATGGCTGCTCTCGGACTACTCGTGCTCGGAATCGTCGCCGTCAAGCTGACGGCGACCTCGTGAAGGCTCTGAGCTGGTTACACGGAGCGGGCTAGCCCTCCGTCGACACGGATATTCTGGCCGTTGATGTAGCTGGCTTCGGGTGAGAGCAGGAACGACGCGGTAGCGGCGATCTCGTCGACGGTTCCGGGACGTCCCGTTGGTATCCGAGCCAGGTTCTCGTCGTCGACCTCGTAGCTCTCGATGAATCCCGGGAGGATGTTGTTCATGCGGATCCCGAGAGAGGCATGCTGGTCGACGAAGAGCTTGGTGAAGCCGGCCAATGCAGCTCGAAGCGACGATGAAATCGGAAAGCTGGGATCAGGCTCGAAGGCGGAGAAGGTCGAGATGTTGACGATCCCCCCGCCGTCGTTCCGCTCCATGATGGGTGTGACCAGACGGGTCATGCGAATGACGTTGAGAAGCACGAGATCGAGACCCGACAGCCAGTCGTCGTCGGTGAGCTCGAGTAGTGGCCCACTCGGCGGATGACCGGTGTTGTTCACCACAGCATCGACTCTTCCGTAGGTCTCCATCGTCAGATCGACGAGACGCTGTAGGTCGTCGGGTTCCGTAACGCTTCCGGTGATACCAACGCAGTCCAACTCGTCGGCAAGTGTCTCTGCGCCCCCCGAGTTGGACATCAGGGCTAGTTCATATCCGTCGGCGGCGAGGCTCTGGGCAATGGCGCGGCCCATGCCCTTTCCGGCTGCAGTGATGATGGCGGTACGGGCTTGTGTCACTCTCGTTTCCTTTCGGCGACCGATCATGGGCAGGTCACACCGTACAGGTGTGCCCCAGACCTTCCGAAAGACAACGAGAAGAGCGGCTCCGGGGGTGAGACTCGAACTCACAACCAACGGATTAACAGTCCGCTGCTCTGCCAATTGAGCTACCCCGGAAGAACCATCAAGAGTATCAGAGAAATCGGTATCGCCCCATTCGATGCCGGGTGCTATGTGGTGGGATCGGCCCCGTTGTCGGCGACGTCCCGCAGCTTGTCGCTCCCCTGGCGAAGACCCGACGAGACTGCCTTCCGACCGGCGTCGACGACGTTGGTCGCCTGCCCGGTGAGCTCCTCAGCGGCGGGATGGGAACGGATCTGTTCCCATCTGCTGGCGATTTGCTCATACCGCTGGCGACCGGCTCTTGCCCCCAATACGTAACCGATTCCACCACCGATGATCATGCCCAGACGAAATCTCATACCCTCATTGTGCCACGGGAACGACGGGATCGATACTGGTTGATGAGATCATCCATCAACCATCCTCTAGGAATGCGGCGAGACGGGATGACTTGTCAGGATGCCTGAGCTTGGCAAGCGCCTTGGTCTCAAGCTGACGGACCCTCTCCCTCGTCACCTTGAAGTGGCTGCCCACCTCCTCCAGGGTCTTGACCTTACCGTCGGCGAGCCCGAAACGCATCACCAACACCTCACGCTCGCGCTCGGAGAGACCCTCCAGCGCCAGCGCGAGCTGATCCTGAAGCGAGACGAATGCCGCGGCGTCGATTGGTGATTCGCTCTCGGGATCGGGGACGGTGTCCCCGAGAGTGCCCGTGCTGTCCTCCCCCAATGGTGTTTCGAGCGACAGGGTGTCTTGCGCGATCCGTTGTAGCTCGGTGACACGCGCCACATCGAGCTCCAGATCGGCTGCCAACTCCTCGATGGTGGGTTCCCGACCGAGATCCTGAGACAGCGTCCTGTTTGCCCTGGTGATCCGGTTCACCGTCTCCACGATGTGAACCGGCATCCTGATGGTCCTCGCCTGATCGGCGATCGCCCGCGATATCGACTGACGAATCCACCATGAGGCATAGGTGGAGAACTTGAATCCGCGGCGGTAGTCGAAGCGCTCCACCGCTTTCATGAGACCCATGTTCCCTTCCTGGATCAGATCGAGAAGGGTCATACCGCGTCCGGCGTAACGTCGCGCAATCGAAACCACTAGCCGGAGGTTGGCCTCCACCAGCCGTTGGTGTGCCTTCTCCCCTGCTGCCACCTCCGTCACCAGCGCGGAACGATCCTCGTCGGAGAGCTCCTCGGTGTCGATGCGCTCCTTAGCCTTGCGCCCGGCCTCAATGGCCATGGACAGCTCGACTTCTTGCTGGGTGCTGAGGAGGCGGACCCGTCCGATCTCGTTGAGATACATGCGGACAGGGTCGGAGACGCCGACCTCCTCGTCGGCGATGAGATCGTCCTCGAGGTCCTGGGACTCCTCATTTATATCGATGCTCGCCCGGTGCAGGGCGATTATCACCTCGTCGAAGGCTTCGCCGGGGGCTTCAGCGTCCTCCAGTTCCTGTTGCACCTCGGCGGTGGTGAGAAAGCCACGCTGCTTCCCACGCTTCACCAGGGTATTGATCAGTGCTTCTGTGATTTGGTCTGTCATCATCTACGGCGCTCCCTCTGCAAACCTATCAGCCGGTCCCACAACTGGGAATACTCCTCTGAGAGCGTGTCCAGCGAACCAAGACGCTTCTCCAATTCGTCGATCTCTGCATCGATATCAGCCTGTCTGACCCTTGCCACCACCTCAGCGGGATCGCCCAGGGGTGTCGGTTCGGCAGCCAACGCCCGCAGGGCCACCTTGACACTGTCATCGGCCTCGACACGGGTGAGGTCGAGGGGCCTGCCCGGAGGCGTGCTTTCCCGAAGCGGTACAACCGCATCGTAACCGGAACGGACTCCGGGGTCGGTGAACATCTCGGGGGTCAACTCCAAGCCTTCCGGGTTCTCGAGAACGGTGCGGAGGAGTTCGCGCTCCAGACGTGCCCGCGGGGAGAGCTGACGTCGAGCTTGTGGCGGGGTGGACCCCCGTTGGCCTTGGGCACCGCTCGTGTGTGACGTCTCCAGGGCGTGTTCCACCGCTTCGAGGTCGACACCTACCTGTCGACTCACGAATCGGACGTACTCCTGCCGGGCGATCGGGTCATCCACCTTCGCCACTTGGGCTGCCGCGGCGTGGAGGGCGCGGGCCCTGCCCTCGGGCTCGGACACCTCGTAGCGGTCGATCTCCCGGGCAACCCGGAACTGAACCAGGGGAACGGCACCATCTACCGCCGCTACCACCTCGGAGGTCCGCCCTGCCTGGACAAGGTCGGCCGGGTCGAGCTCATCGGGCATGACGGCAACCCGGAGGTCCAGATCGAGACGGAACGGAGCGTCCAGATCATCGGTGCGACGGGCCGCCTCCGCTCCGGCATCGTCGGCGTCGAAGGCGAGAACCACGCGGTCGGAGAAGCGGCGTAGCAACTGGAAATGGTCGTCGGTCAACGCAGTGCCACATGTCGCCACGGCGGTCTCGATTCCCGCCATATGCATACCAATGACATCGGTGTATCCCTCAACCACGACAGCCATGTCTTCCCGTGAAATTGCCGTCTTGGCACGATCGAGACCATAAAGGAGCCCAGACTTGTGATAGACGATCGAGTCGGGAGAGTTGATGTATTTGGCTCCCTCTCCCTCGAGGATTCGTCCACCGAACCCCACGGCATCCCCGCGCAGATCGTAGATAGGGAAAAGAACCCGTCCCCGGAAGTAGTCGTAGAGCTTGCCGCCCCTCCCCTTTCGAGAGAGCCCGGAATCCAACAACACCTTTTCTGATACACCGGCGCCTCGGAGATTCTTGGTGAGGATGTCCCAATCCTCGGGCGCATAACCGATCTTGTACTGGGCGACGATGTCCTCGTTGTAGTCACGCCCCTTGAGATAGGCACGAGCCTTCCCCGCCTCGGGTTCCTGTCGCAGATAGCGGTGATAGAAGTCAACCGCGGCACCCACGGCCTCGACCGCGGCGGCCCGTCGTCCCCGCCGACGGTCCGACCCGGGGTCGCTTTTGACCTCGATACCCGCTCGTCGGGCCAACACCTCCACCGCGTCGGAGAAGTCCACACCCTGGATTTCCTGGACGAACCCGTAGACGTCGCCGCCTTTACCGCATCCGAAGCAATGCCACAGCCCCCGGGCCACATCCACCGACATTGACGGCGTCTTCTCCTCATGAAAAGGACAGATAGCCATCATCGTGCGACCCGAGCGACGCACCTTGGTCACCTCACCTACCAGCTCACCCAAGTCAATCGCAGCGCGAACCCTGTCGATGTCATCCCGATCAAAACCCATCGCTGCCTAGTCTACGACGCTTCCGGACGTGCCACCCGAGCCACCCAGCCCACCTTCTGCGCGTGAAAACTCGCTCCATCGCGTCAAAAATCCGCACAGAAGGCGGAGGCGCCACCCTGCCCCACCGTTCTGCGCGTAGAAACTCGCTCCATCGCGTCAAAAATCCGCACAGAAGGCGGAGGCGCCACCCAGCCCCCGTTCTGCGCGACGAAACTCGCTCCATCGCGTCAAAAATCCGCACAGAAGGCGGAGGCGCCACCCTGCCCCACCGTTCTGCGCGTAGAAACTCGCTCTATCGCGTCAAAAATCCGCGCAGAACAGTTTTAGAGCCGCTGGGAGAGGTAGTCCGTGAGACGGTCGAGGGAGACTCGGTCCTGGGCCATGGTGTCTCGGTCGCGCACTGTTACTGCCGAATCGTCGAGACTCTCGAAGTCG
>WHTL01000407.1 GCA_009377735.1 Acidimicrobiia bacterium | reverse complement strand
TCGTCGGCGAGGAAGCGGTATTCTTCAACCTTCTCCGCATAGCTGCTCTCGGCATCGGCTACCCGGAACCACGGATCGGGGTCGAGGGATATCGACATCGGACGGCGGGTGGTGGTACAGAAGACCGACCATGCAATAAGTCGTGAGATCGCCCACGGGAAGTAGTAGTGCAGGCTGGTCACGGCGATGTCGGGACAGGCGTTGGCGTAGTCGATGGGGTACACCGAGTCACCGGCCACCAGGGACTCACAGGAATTGAACTCCCACCGGAAGAAGGCGTTGACGACCCTGCCCGTCGTTTCCACCTCCCTACCGACATCTGGATCGAGGAAATCGTGTACGACCTCGTAGCGGTCGTGCATCGGACGCTCCGGACGGAACTTCATCACCATGGTCTCTGCCCCGATGGTGAGACTCCTGGTGAACACGTCGTAGTCCACGGCCTTCTGCAGGTGCATAAGTGTTCGACCCGACTCGTCGTACGCCCGCTCCAGGTCGTCTGGGCCCTCGATTCGGCTGACACCCACCCATCCCCCGCCCTCGAATGGCTTCATGTACATGGGATACCCGATCTGCTCGGCCACCTCGCGGATATCGAACGCCTTGTTGTACTTGGCGGACGTATAGGCCCAACGGTGGTTGTCCACTGGCTTCTTGTAGGGGATCAGCCACGTTTCGGGGACCTTGAATCCGAGTCGGAGCATGACCGCATACGCCGAGTGCTTCTCCATGGCCTGGAAGCTGAACGGGTTGTTGATTGCGTACACCCCGTCCATCAGGGTGACCTTCTTCACCCACTCACGGGGGTGGTAGTACCAATGCGCCAGCCGATCGATCACGAAGTCGTATGAGGGAGGGGCGGTGAGGGCGAAGGGCTCGATGGTGATGCGATCGGTGGTGAATCGGTGGGTATCCCCGCCATGTTCGATGGCCAGGTCGAGCCGCCCCAGGATCGTCTCGAACGCCAAGGACCAGTCCTCCTCGTTACCTAGAAGCAAACCGATCTTGTGAGTGGTCACACCGCGTCCTCCTGATCGCTCTATACAAATCTGGGTAGATGGTGGGCGATCTGTGCTCGCCATGATGGCCAATCATGGGGCCAGTTGTGGTCCCAAACATCCATCTCGTGGGGTATCGCCTTCTCCGCCAGGAGCGCACCAAACCGGTGTGTGGATTCGTTGGCCCCGGTGGTGTCCTCCCACTGGCCGGACCCCACCACCAGGATCATGGAGATCTGGCCCCGCAGCCAGGAGAGATGGTCTCCCTCCAGGTTCGCCACATAGGCGAGAGGGTCGTTGAAATAGGCGGCATCCCCGTACTCCCCCCAGCCGAGAGAGGCCACGTCGTACATGCCACTGAGACAGATGGCTCGTGAGAAGTAGTGGCCGTGTTTGAGACAGAAGTTGGCGGCATGGACGGCGCCAAGGGACGGGCCAGCGACGGTAATACCTGTCTCCCCACCCTGATCCTCGAATATGAACGGCACGGCGCCATGCATGATCCAGTCCTCATATGGACCGTGTCTTCTGGCCCTCTCCTCGGTGGGGATATCGGTCTTGGACCACGACTCGCTGTCGAAGGATGGCACCGCATATATCTTGACGCGACCGGCTTCGACCAGATCCGACACCGCGCCGATCATACCGTTCCACTCCCAGTCCCTGATGTTGCCCGCCTCGGAGGGAAACGCCAGCAGGGGCTGGCCCCAATGCCCGAAGACCAACATCTTCCCCGGACCACTGGCGGTCTCGATCGTGTGTTCTCTTATTTGCATCTTCGGAGGCCACCGAGCGATGTCACCGTCTCAGGTTACCGAGGACCCGCCCCGGGAGCCTCGATTCTGTCAGTGCTCTCGGGGTACTTAACCCCAGACACGACGCAGCAGGGGAAGAAGCCCAGTGTGGAGAGAGTCGCGCCAAGCCACCCAGTTGTGGGCGTCCCGATGCTCGAGAAGACCTACATCCCATCCGTTCTTGGCCAGATGCTCGCACAGGAGTCGATTGTTAGCCAGGTTCTCTTCGACCGTGCCACAGGTCATGGAAACGGGGGTAGGTCTGGGGACGAGGTCGCCCTTGAGCAGTTCCCCCACGAAGTTACTGATCCGGCCAAATCCTGTGAGCTGACTCTCGACCGCATCGAGACCGGGTCTGAAGAACGCACCCGATTGGAGGAAGAGCCCATCGAGTACCCGACCGTGAACATGGAAATGCATCATCGCCAATGCTCCGAGGCTCGCACCCATGCCGAGCATCGACGTGGATCGGAATCTTTCGGTGAGTGCTGGGATGACCGATTCCTCCAGATGGCTGGTGTAATCGGGTGCGGCCGAGTACTCACGGTTGCGCTCGCCAGGGTCAAGGAGTGCAACTCGAAAGGCGCCGACCTCGCCCTCGGCAATCGCCCACCAACAGAACTCCAAGAGTCGCGAATAGCGGGCATATTCGGCGCCGTCGTGAACGAGCAGCATCGGCAGGGCGGTCGTCCTCCGCACTCGGGGCGGCGACCACACCCCGACCTCTGGTACGTTCGCGCCGGCCCCTACCTCGACCGTCCGAACACGACCCTCCCCAGGGTGATCCAGCCATAGGGGCGGCTGGTACCCGGGCAGTCGGAAATCGGACTTCTCCCCCAAGTGCCCCGGCGCCCGTCGCGGGTTGTCGGGGTCGAGGACAAGCGCTGGGTGCCCCTCCGCATCGGTTACCTGAAAGAGATACTCCAGACGGTCGACCCCAGACACATCGAGGTCGGCCCGCCATATGTCGTTCGTCCTGTCGAGCTTCGGCCCCAAGCGGGGTCGGTGGAGTTCCTGAAGGACAGAGACCCCCCGGATCCCGTCTTGGTGCTCTAGTCCGAAACGCACCACCGGAGGAGACTGGGAGATCAGGTTTACGGCCACAGTGTCATGCTATTCAACGGCTCTCTCGTCTCCAGTGTTCTGCCCACCGTCG
>WHTL01000191.1 GCA_009377735.1 Acidimicrobiia bacterium | reverse complement strand
GGTGAGACGACTGGCTTCTTGGATCAGCTCTTCGTTTAGATTGAGTGTCGTTCTCATACATATAAGTATGCATTCTTAGTATGCATGAGTCAATAGCCGGTGCGCAGAGTCAGCCCTCGCCGAAACGGGCAGAACAACCCATCGCCTCGGCGATGACGGCGAAATCGCTCGCGTCGATCTCGAAGAGGCCCCGACGGAACGGATAACCCCAGCTCTTCTTGTCGGTGATGAACTCGAGATGATCGATCAGCGGGCGAATAGGGGCCGTCTCACAGGATATGAACGCCACCGGGCGACGCCATGGGTGGAAATCGGGTGTCATCTTCACCTGATAGGGCTCGCCGTCGTCGATGCGACCCAGAGCGGTGAAAGCCTGGACGGCGTCGCCAGCCCGGAAATGTGTCCGAGGGGAGTAGAACACCAACCAATCTCCGGGCCGCAGCCGACTCAATCGGGTATTCCGACCGTGATCCGCTTGCGTGAAGCCGCCATCAACACCTTTCTGAACGTGGTCCAAAGAGATGGTGTTGACCCAATGGGATGGTTCGGTGGTCATGGTTCCGCCCCTCTAGTCGCGCGTTCCTGAACACTCACAACCACCTCTCCGTTTGGTCCTCGCCGCCACCGGCGTCGGACTTCCTCGAAGCCCAAGGCACTGAGAAAGGCACGCGCCTGTTCGTCGTCTTCATCGACCGCAGCGTCGATGACGGTGGCTCTGAGTTCGTCTCTCATCCATGAGACAATCGCGGACACGACCTCCCGGCCGTAACCCTCTCTTTGTTGGTCGGTGTGGATCACCACCACACCAAGCCAAGGGATCCCATCGTCGGGATGTTTGCGGAGCAGATCGACCACCCCGATGGGTGCCATCCCTCGCTGGGTTCGGACGGCCAGCATCTCCCTCGCTGGATCGACGGCTGCCACCGCCAAGTCCCGACCCAGCTTGCTGCGATCGTAGAGACCGACCACCCCGGAGGTGCCCTCCCGGCGGTCCAAGAACTCAGGATTAGATTGAAACACCTCCACCATGGCACCCAGATCATCGTCGTTCACCTCGTCGAGGACGAGACGCAAGGTTGTCAACTCCATCGACTCCCACGATAGGGATCACAACAGTGGACGAGGACTGCAATACAGATTGGTCCACATAGTCATCTTGGCGGTAGCTTGTCGATCTCCAACGCGTTCGGTTTCTTTGAGGTGTTCGCGTTTACGCCTGACAATCTCGAGTACCGGCTGCGTAGACGAGGCGCAAGACCGGCTTCCCCCTGGCCACGTTGCTCTTCTACGGACCAGATGAAACGCGAGCGTCCAAGGCCGTCCTTGGGATCCTTCCCAACGACGCTAGAGCGCTGCCAGGACGCGTTCGGTCACCACGGGGACGTCGGCGTTGCCGTCTACGGTGACCACCAGACCCCTCTCCTCGTAGATTTTGATGAGGGGGGCGGTCTGCTCCTCGTAGACCTCGAAGCGGTTGCCGATGGTCTCCTCGGTGTCGTCGGCGCGACCCCGACCCAGCATCCGCTCCGCCAGGCTCGCCTGATCGACCTGGAAGAGGGCGACCCGATCGAGTCCCTCGTCGCCCAACAACTCGTCGAGCGCTTCCACCTGGGCCGCGGTACGGGGGAAACCGTCGAGGATGTATCCGTCTCGGGCGTCGTCCTCGGCCATCCGATCGGCGAGCATGGCAACGGTGATCTCGTCGGGGACGTAGTCACCCCGCTTCATGATCTCATCCACCTGCTTACCCAATTCGGTGCCCCTCGACACGTTGTCACGGAAGAGGTCACCTGTCGAAATGTGGGGGATTCCGAGTCTCTCTGCGACGCGTCCTGCCTGGGTCCCCTTGCCCGCCCCAGGCGGACCGATGAAGAGAAGCCTCAATTGAGAATTCCCTCGTAGTTCCTCATTGTGAGCTGCGACTCGATCTGCTTCATCGTTTGCAGGGCCACGCCGACCACGATCAGCATGGAGATACCGGAGAAGCTGCTCTGGATGCCCCAGATGATCCCCACGATGACGGGAAGAACCGAGATCAGGCCGAGGAACACCGAACCGGGCAGGGTGATTCGGTTGAGGATGCCACGGAGGTGCTCGGTGGTCTGACGACCGGGACGCACCCCGGGAACGAACCCGCCCTGACGCTGGATCTGCTCCGCCTGTTTCTCGGGGTCGAACTGGATGGCGGTGTAGAAGTAGGTGAAGAACACGACGAGGGAGAAGAGGATGATGGCGTACCACCAGCTCAACTGACCCGTCCCGGAGCCACCCAGGTTGTCGTTCACCCAACGATAGATCGACTGCACCCAAGCGGCGTTGGAGGGGATCGATGTCACCAATAGTGCCGGGAACAACATGACCGAGGTCGCGAAGATGACGGGGATCACCCCGGCAGTGTTCACCTTGATGGGGATGTAGGTCGACTGTCCTCCCATCACTCGACGACCCCGTACCCGTTTGGCGAACTGGATGGGAATCCTCCGCTGACCCTGGTCGACATAGATGATGGCAACGATCATGAGGAGGAAGGCCACGCAGAGGATCACGAAGGCAATGATCTCACCGATGGCGCCTGTCTGACTCCACAGAAGCCCGAACTGTGCCGGGAACTGGCTGATGATGCTGACGAAGATGAGCAGCGACATGCCGTTGCCCACGCCACGCTCGGTGATCAACTCCCCCAGCCACATCACGAAGGCGGTCCCTGCCGTCATGGTGATGACGATGAGGACGATGGTGGCTATCGGTGTGTCACCGGGAAGAAGTACCACTCCACCGGTGATGCCGCTCCCGTTGCGGAACATCCAGGTGTAGGTGGTGGATTGCAGGAGGGCCAGGATGACCGTGAGGTACCTCGTCCACTGGGTGATCACCTTCCGCCCGGACTCGCCCTCCTCTTGGAGTGCCTGGAGACGCGGAATAACCACGGCGAGCAACTGCATGATGATGGACGCCGTGATATAGGGCATGATCCCCAGGGCGAAGACCGAGAAGGTCTCCAGGGCGCCGCCAGAGAACAGGTTGAGCAGACCGTAGACCCCACCCGTCTCCGACTGCTGCTGGAAAGTCTCCAGGAGATCGAGGTCGATCCCCGGTACGGTGATGGTGGCCCCAAATCGATAAACGCCGAACATGGCGAGGGTGAACAGGATCTTGTTCCGAAGATCGGGGATCCTGAACATGTTCCGATAGATGGAGAGCATTGGTCCCTACTTGAATCTCTTGGTGGGAAATACGGGCACAGCGTCGCTGGGGGCTGTCACTCGGAGATCACCTCGGCTGAGCCGCCGGCGGCCTCGATCTTCTCAGCGGCCGCCGCACTGAAAAAATGCGCCTTGACGCTGAGGACCCGATCGATCGAGCCCTCGCCCAACACCTTTACCCGTCCGCGATGGCGAATCAGACCCTGGTCGCGAAGGAGATCCGGTGTTATCTCGGTTCCCGCCTCGAACTGGTTCAGGGTGACCAGGTTGACAATGGCGAAGTACTCCTTGTTGGGGTTGTTGAAACCCTTGAGCTTGGGGATTCGCCTCACCAGTGGTGTCTGGCCGCCTTCGAAACCCGGGCGCGGGCTGTTTCGGGCCTTGAGTCCCTTGGTGCCGCGACCCGCAGTCTTGCCACGACGACCACCTTCGCCACGACCTACTCGGATGCGCTTCTTCTTCGCTCCCGGAGCGGGGCTCAGGTTGTGAAGTTTGAGTTGTTCCTGTTCCTCACTCATTTACAATCCTTAGTGCTCTCCAACGTGATTACGGTCGCATGTTTCAGCGAGCCAGGGGCGTCGCTCGCAAGGACGCAGGACGACGGCGCACCCGGGGCCGGTGCGTCTAGGACGAGGACGTAGTGAGCGGCGTCATCTGGCCGTTGAAACCTCAGTGTAATTGCGGTGGGGGGCACTTACTCTTCCTCGACCTCGACGAGATGCTGCACCCGATGCAGCATTCCACGAACGACCGGTGTGTCCGGGTGCTCCACCACATGGCGGATACGTTTTAGACCCAGCGACTCCACGGTGGCCCTGGTCTTGGGTTTCTCCCCGATGAGGGAGCGACGCAAGGTCACCTTTAGCTTCTTCTCAGTCATATTTAGTTCAGTTCTCCCCTGCCGCACGAAGCGACTCGGTGCTGCGGTAGGCGGCGAGAAGACCGGGAGGAAAGAGCTCGTCGGCCGGCTTGCCGCGCAACTTGGCCACCTCGTCGGGGCGACGCTGACCCCGTAAGGCATCCATGGCCGCCCTGGCGACATTGAGATGGGTTGGTGAGCCGAGGGACTTGGCAAGGGCGTCGCGGATACCGGCCGCCTCAAGAATCTGGCGGACCGCACCACCGGCGATCACACCGGTACCGGGGGACGCCGGCTTGAGGAGCACCCGTGAGGCGCCGTGGACACCGATCGTCTCGTGGATGATCGTGGTACCAGCCATTGGGACCACAAAGAGGTCCTTGCGGGCGATCTCCATGCCCTTCTGGATGGCGGCGGGCACTTCCTTGGCCTTGCCGTATCCGACACCGACCTTTCCATTGCCATCACCAACGACGCATAGGGCGGTGAAGGAGAAACGACGTCCACCCTGCACCACCTTGGCGACGCGGTTTATCTGCACCACTCGTTCGTCGTATTGATGATCTGCCATTGCTAAAACTCCAGTCCGGCTTCTCGGGCGCCGTCGGCCAATGCCTTGATGCGCCCGTGGAATTGGTTCCCACCGCGATCGAGGACAACTTTGGTTACGCCTGCTGCGGTGGCCCGCTCGGCAAGCTTCTTACCCACCTCGGCTGCGGTCTCGACATTGAACGACGAACCTCGGAGATCGGTCTCCTGGGATGATGCTGCGGCCAGCGTGTGGCCCTGCTCGTCATCGATAACCTGGGCATAGATATAGCGGTTGGACCGATAAACGGCGAGACGGGGGCGCGCAGCACTACCCCGCAGTTGGCGACGCACCCGGGAGTGACGCCGCTTTCTTGCCTCGGTTCTCGTGCCTTTCATGTTACGGCACCTGCCTTCCCCGCCTTGCGACGGACGTACTCGCCCACATATCGAATTCCCTTGCCCTTGTACGGCTCGGGGGGTCGCACCCGACGGATGTCGGCAGCGATCTGACCGACGGTCTCCTTGTCGATGCCACTCACGGTGATCTTCGTTGGCTCCGGCACCTCGAAAGTGATCCCTTCGGGTGCGTTGATGAGCACGGGATGACTGAAGCCCACCAGAAGCTCGATGTCCTTGCCCTTGAGGCTGGCCCGATAGCCCACACCCTGGATCTCTAGATCCTTGCTGAAGCCATCGGCTACTCCTGCGACCATATTGGCGACCAGAGCCCGGGTGAGCCCGTGTAGGGCACGTGCCTCCCTGGATTCGTCGACCCGGGTCACATTGAGCACACCGTCATCAGAGGAGATACCCACCTTGTCATGGATACGCCGTGACAACTCGCCCTTTGGGCCCTTCACCGTCACATTCGGTCCGGAAATGGTTACATCGACTCCGGACGGGAGCTCGATGGGTTGTTTACCGATGCGACTCATGTCACCACACCTCACACAGGATCTCGCCACCGAGATGGCGCCGGCGCGCCTCCCGATCGGCCAGTAGTCCCTGTGACGTGGAAATCACGGCCACACCTAGACCACCCTGCACCCGTGGGATGTCGGTCGATCCCCGGTAGATACGGTGACCGGGTCGGGAGATCCGCTTGATACCAGCAATAGCCGGTGTCTGCCGATCGCGGTAACGAAGGACGAGCTTGAGGGTCTTTCCCGGGTTGGAAGTCTCCACCTCGTAGCGGTCGATGTATCCCTCTTCGGTGAGGATACGGGCTACCTCCTCCTTGAGTTTGGAGGACGGCATCGACGTCGTCTCATGGCCTACTGCCATCGCGTTACGGATCCTCGTCAGCATGTCTGAAATTGGGTCTACGACAACCATCACCAGCTCGCCTTCCTCACACCCGGCAGCTCCCCGCGGGAAGCCAGTTCCCGCACGCAGATCCGGCACATCCCAAAGTCGCGCAGGTAGGCGCGAGCGCGACCACACCGCTTGCAGCGGTTGTATGCCCTGCTCTTGAACTTCGGTTTGCGATTTGCTTTCGCAATCCATGATTTCTTAGCCATCGGTTCCTATACCTCTCCGTTCACGTGGTCCGGAACGGGAATCCGAATGCGTCGAGCAGAGCCCGGGCATCGTCATCGTTGTCCGCAGTCGTACAAATCGTTATGTCCATACCCCGAGTGGAAGACACGGAGTCGAAGTCAATCTCGGGGAAGATCAACTGCTCGTTGACACCGAATGTGTAGTTGCCTCTGCCATCGAAGGACTTCGGGTTGAGACCCCGGAAGTCCCTAATTCGGGGGATGGCGACCGCCAGGAGGCGGTCGAAGAACTCGTACATCCTGGTGCCGCGGAGAGTCGCAGATGCGCCAATGGCGACACCCTCTCGCAGCTTGAATCCCGCGATCGACTTTCGAGCTCGATTGACACGGGGTTTCTGACCCGTGATCAGGGTGAGTTCGTCGACAGCGGACTCCATCTGCTTGCGGTCGTTGAGGGCATCACCCACACCCATGTTGACGACGATCTTGTCGAGACGTGGAATCCGCATCGGGTTGTCAAACCCAAGCTTCTCGCCCAACTCTGATTGGATCTCGCTGCGGTATCTCTCCAGCAGTCGCGGTGCCATCAAAGATCACCTCCGCACTTGGCGCAGACCCGGATCTTGCGACCACGGGAATCGATCCGATGGGAAATACGGGTGGGACCGCAGTTGCTGCACACGATCATCACATTGGAAGCGTCGATCGGCATATCGCGGTCGATGATCCCGCCCTGCATCGTGTCCCTGGTCGGCTTCTGATGCTTCTTGGCGGTATTCACGCCCTCCACCACGATCCTGTTCTTGGACGGCATGGTTCGGGCAACACGCGACGTCTTGCCGGCGTCGTTGCCGGAAACGACCTTGACTCTGTCACCTGTTCTCAATTTCATCACAAAACCTCCGGGGCCAGGGAGACGATCCTCATGAAGCGCCGGTCTCGGAGCTCACGGGCGACGGGTCCAAAGATTCGGGTCCCCCGTGGCTGCTGATTTTCGTTGATAATCACGCATGCATTGTCATCGAAACGGATATAGGTTCCGTCCTCACGACGACGTTCCTTTTTGGTGCGGACGACGACGGCCTGTACAACCTCGCCCTTCTTGACGTTCCCGCCCGGGTTGGCCTCTTTGACCGTGGCCACGAATACGTCGCCAATGCTGGCGTATCGCCGTCCCGATCCACCGAGCACCCGGATGCACAGGACTTCCCGTGCCCCGGAGTTGTCGGCGACCTTTAATCGGCTTTCCTGCTGGATCATCGGGCTCGCTCCAAGAACGACACACCCGGAGTTATCGGCACTCCGTCCAATGATCGGCTTTCCTGCTGGATCATCGGGCTCGCTCCACCACTTCCACTACCCGCCACTTCTTGAGCTTCGACACCGGCTTGGTCTCCATGATGCGGACGGTGTCACCAACCTTGGCGTCGTTCTGCTCGTCGTGGGCATGGAGCTTGGAGCTCCTGCGAACCACCTT
>WHTL01000290.1 GCA_009377735.1 Acidimicrobiia bacterium | reverse complement strand
AGTCTCGCCGGGCCTAGACGCCGCTTGCTGCGTCCTCGTCCTAGACGCACCGCATTGGGTGCGCCTTCGTCCTGCGTCCTTGCCATCGACGCCGATGCCTCGGCGACACCGCGGCATCAATTCAAGGACACACCACTAGCCTTGATCCCTGTCATGAACACCGGAGCAGATCCCCAGATCGACATCGTCCATGTGGCCAGGCTTGCCAGGCTCGACCTTGACCCTGAGCAGCTGGAGCATTACGGCGCCCAACTCCAAGATATCGTCGCCTATGCCGCCGATGTCCAGGCGATCGATACCGAGGGGCTCCCCGAGATGAGCCATCCCATGGGCATGGACAACTCACTCCGAGATGATGTGGTTGTGGCGTCACTGGACCGCGAACGCGTCCTTGATAATGCGCCCGCCACGGAGGATGGTTTCTTAGTGGTCCCCCCTTCACTCGGTGAGGACGAGGGGGACGAGGGCACGGGGAAATGAATCTCGCCGAACTCGACATCGTCACGGCAGCGGAAGGTTTGCGCAAGGGGGATCACACCGCGGTGGATCTGCTCGAGGCATCACTCGCCCGTGCCAACCACACCGAAGCGGAGTTGCACTGCTATCTGCACATCGATCACGACGGTGCCCGCGCCGCCGCCGAGGAAGCCGACCGGGAGCTGGCCGCCGGGAACGATCGGGGTCCACTCCACGGAATCCCACTCGCGGTGAAGGACAACATGAACATCGATGGGTTGGAGACCACCTGTGCCTCCCAGATCCTCACGGGATGGGTGGCCCCCTACGACGCCCATGTCGTCGGTCTTCTCAAAGAGGCCGGGGCGGTCTTGACCGGCAAGACAAACCTCGATGAGTTCGCCATGGGCTCGTCCACCGAGAACTCGGCGTTTGGCCCCACACGCAACCCGTGGGACACCGACAAGGTGCCGGGTGGTTCCTCTGGGGGCTCGGCCGCCAGCGTCAGTGTTGGATCCTCCTTCGGTGCGTTCGGCTCGGACACCGGTGGTTCCATCAGACAACCAGCAGCCCTGTGTGGTGTGGTGGGGCTCAAACCCACCTACGGCACGGTGAGTCGTCGCGGTCTCGTGGCTTTTGCGTCATCCCTCGACCAGATCGGTCCCCTCGCCCGAACCGTGGAGGATGCCCGGATTCTCCTGGAGGCGACTTGGGGTCATGATCCCGGAGACGCCACGTCGTGGAGAGGCGATTTTCCGGACATCTCCTCACCGACTGTCGCTCTCGACGGGCTCCGTATAGGGGTGATCAGCCAGCTCTCCGGTGAGGCATTCGAGCCGGGTGTGACCGACGCGGTGAGCGCCATGATCAACCGTCTGTCCGATGAGGGCGCCTCGCTGGAGGAGATATCGATCCCGGCGATCGACGCCGCCCTCCCGGCCTATTACCTAGTGGCGCCTTCGGAGGCTTCGGGCAACCTGGCTAGATTCGACGGGGTGCGTTATGGCCTGCGTGAGGACGGTGCCACTTCGGAACGGATGATGAGCGCCACCAGAGCATCAGGGTTCGGCCCCGAGGTGATACGACGCATCCTTCTGGGGACCTTCGCTCTCTCGGCCGGCTACCACGATGCCTTTTATGGGCAAGCGCAGCGAGTGCGAACCCATCTCGCCAATGAGATGACCCGGGTGTATCAGGACTTCGATGTGCTGGTGTCACCGACAACGCCGACTACCGCCTTCGGGATCGGGTCCAAGACGGATGACCCTCTTGCCATGTACTTCTCCGACGTCGCCACCGCCCCTTCCAACCTGACCGGTCATCCGGCAGTGTCGGTTCCGATCGCCGTGGACGACGCCGGTCTACCGGTAGGGTTCCAGATCCACGCTCCTGCCTTCGGTGAGGCAAGGATGCTGGCGGTCGCAGCCGAGGTCGAGAGGCTGGCGGATTTCGATGCCCGGCCCGCCCTCGCCGGGAGCCCCGTATGAGCGCGGTGACGACGAGATGGGAGCCCGTCGTCGGCATCGAGGTGCATGTCGAGCTCAGGACAG
Organism: Acidimicrobiia bacterium; assembly: GCA_009377735.1. Taxonomy (GTDB): domain Bacteria; phylum Actinomycetota; class Acidimicrobiia; order Spongiisociales; family ZC4RG35; genus WHTL01. The sequence goes on along the minus strand of WHTL01000290.1, from coordinate 3,156 downwards.
AGTCGAAGATGTTCTGCGGATGCGCGGTGTCGTTCGGACAGACCCCTAATAGCAATATCTGCCCCACCTGCCTGGCGTTGCCGGGAGCCCTCCCCGTAACCAATCGCAAGGCGATCGATTCGATCATCGCCATTGGCATCTCTCTCAACTGCGAGATCAATGAACACTCCATCTTTCACCGCAAGAACTACTTCTACACGGATCTGCCGAAGAACTATCAGATCTCTCAGTTCGACCTGCCCGTCGCCACCGACGGGTGGTTGGAGGTCGATGGCGGCGAGGGGAAACGGAAGATCAGGATCGAGCGGGCACACATGGAAGAGGACACCGGAAAATCGACCCATGTGGGAGCAGGTGGCCGAATCCATACCGCCGAGAAGACGCTGATCGACTTCAACCGGGCGGGAACCCCGTTGGTGGAGATCGTTTCCCGCCCCGACATCCACAGTGCCCCCGAGGCCAGGGCATATGCCCAGGAGTTGCGTGCCCTCGTGGCCGAGTTGGGGGTTTCTGATGCTCGCATGGAGGAGGGGTCCATCCGATTCGACGCCAACGTCTCCATCCGACCAGAAGGATCTGCGGAGCTGGGTACGAAGGTGGAGATAAAGAACATGAACTCATTCCGCTCACTCGAGCGTGCTGTCGATCACGAGTTAGAACGGCAGGTGAGCGCCCAGGAATCGGACGAGGTGATCTTCCAGGAGACCCGACACTGGGACGAGGCGTCGGGGACGACCACCTCGATGCGAGGCAAAGAGGGGAGTGCCGACTACCGCTACTTCCCCGACCCCGATCTCGTTCCCCTGCGAATCGACTCGGCGTGGGTTGACCGGATCAGAGAGTCCCTTCCGGAACTCCCGGCGACCCGGCGGAGTAGATATGAGGGATTGGGCCTCGATGCCCACAATGCGGCGGTGTTGGCTGCTGCGGAGCCGAAGCTCCGCCAGATCTACGACGCTGCGGTGGAGGCGGGAGCAGATGCTGCCACCGCCGCTATCTGGACGACGGGTGAGGTAACCGCCTGGTTGCGTCGAACCGAAACCGACCCGGAACAGATCGACCTCGATGGGCCAGCGCTGGCGAAGCTGGTAAACATGATCGAGCAGGGGGAAGTGTCGGCTTCGGCGGCCAAGGAGGTCCTCGATGGTGTCCTTTCCGGAGAGGGGAGCCCCAAGGACGTTGCCGCCGCTCGTGACCTGATCCAGGTGTCGGACCGCTCTGCGGTGGAGGAGATCGTGGCCGCCGTGCTCGCCGATAACCCCGGGGCCGTGACCAACTATCAGGAGGGCGAACAGAAGGTAATCGGCTTCCTGGTAGGCCAGGTGATGCGTACCAGCGGTGGCAAAGCAGACCCCAAACTGGCAAACGAGATCCTCCGAGAGAAGCTAGCGAGGTAACAAGGTTCCTGCCCCACGGGGATTGTTCCCCCACCAGATCACGGCGCGCTCGGGACGTAGGAGCTAGTTTGGGAGGATGTTTCGTCATACCAAGATCGTGGCCACGATCGGTCCTGCCACGGCCAGCCAGGAGGGGATACGCGGTTTGATCCGGGCGGGGATGAACGTCGCCCGGATGAATTTCTCCCACGGGGACCATGAGACGCACCGCAAGGTCTGCTCCTGGGTGCGGGAGGAGTCCGAGAAGGAAGGAACACCAGTCGGTGTCCTCCAGGACATCCAGGGCCCCAAGCTGCGAGTCGGGGAGTTTCTGGGTGGTGCCGTCCATCTCGAGAGGGGCAGTCGGGTACGGCTCGTCCCCGACAATGTGGTGGGTACGGACGAGCTCATCCCTGTTGTCTACGAGCCACTCCTAACCGATATCGAGGTGGGAGACCGGGTGGTGCTGTCTGACGGACTACTACGGCTTACCGTGACCGACACCAACCAGGACCATCTCGAAGCGGATGTCATCCTTGGTGGGGAGTTGGGGGACCACAAGGGTGTGGCGTTCCCCGACAGTGACCTCACTGCGTCCTCCCTCACCGAACAGGACCTGGCCGATCTGGAGTTCGGGAAGGAGCTGGAGGTCGATTACGTGGGTGCCTCGTTCGTTCGTAGCGGCAAGGACGTGGAGCAGGTCCGTGATCTGGCGGGCGGTGTGCCCGTGATCGCCAAGATCGAGCTGGCCGCCGCGTACGAGAACCTCGACGACATCCTCGAGGTGGCGGCCGGCGTCATGGTGGCCAGGGGGGACCTCGGGGTGCAGTTGCCCCTGGAGCGGATCCCCCTGATACAGAATGACATCCTGAGCCGGGGCAACGCTGCCGGTCGTCTCACTATCACGGCAACGGAGATGCTGGAATCGATGACGTCGTCACCCCGCCCCACCAGAGCAGAGGTGACCGATGTAGCGACCGCCGTGATGGGTGGTACCGATGCGGTCATGCTGTCGGCGGAGACGGCGGTCGGGCAGTTCCCCAATCGCACGGTCGAGGTCATGGGTCGGATCTGTCAGGCCGTGGAGGATGATGTCCTCCACAAGCCCGATCGCCGTCTCCCATTCTTCGGCGCCAGGGACAAAAAAGCCTCCGCTGTTGCACAAGCTGCAGCCGAGACCACCGCACGGCTCGATATCGACACCATCGTCGCCTTCACGGAGTCGGGTAACACCGCCTTTCTCATCTCCAAGTACCGACCCCTCGCCAAGGTCGTCGCCTTCAGCCCCATTCACGCCACCCTCAACCGAATGGCTCTCTACTGGGGTGTCCAGCCCTTCTACCTGGACCGCTTCGATTTCACCGACCACATGATCGCCGCGGGGGAGGAGTTCGTCGAGACCGAGGGTCTGGCCGAGCGTGGGGACGCCATCGTTATCGTCGCCGGTGTGCCCCCCAACCAACAAGCATCAACGAACTTGGTGATGGTGCAATACATAGGGGAGCGGGACCAGGGGATAGATGCCCATCTCATGGGTGCCCTTCCCGGAGAGCAGAATGACGACGCCTGATCTCGACGCTCTAGAATCGCTTCATGGGCCAGACCATCGAGATCAACAAGACCACAACGGTGGGCGACTTGCTGGTTGTCGACACCGATCGGAGCATCAGCGGCCAGAATGGCCGATCGTTCAGTGTCGACGACGATCTGGGCCCAGGCCCCGACGGGAAGCTGGGACCCGGAGAATTCGACACGCAAATGGCCCGTCGTCTCTTTGAGT
>WHTL01000024.1 GCA_009377735.1 Acidimicrobiia bacterium | reverse complement strand
GTTGGTGAAGGTGTCGGTCGCCATATCTATGCCTCCGCGGGTTGTCCTGACTCCACGCTACCCCACTGGAACGATCAACGATCCCCGGTTGCCGACCTTCTCAATCTCCGGGCATAGCGATCGGCGTGGTCGGCGTAGGCCAAGTCGAAAAGTTCTGAGGAGCGCTCGGCACCGACAACCGAAGACGCTGTGATCACTGCCGGCATCGATCCCAACTCAACCAGTCGGGCAGCGGTCTGCACTTTGATCTCGTTTACCACTGCCGTGTACACCAGTGTTGAACCCGGACCGACCGGAGTTTCGAGCCCATCAAGTTCTATCAATGCATCGGCGGCTGGGGTGCCGATATCGATGATCACATCGGCATGGTCGTAGAGACGGGTCCCCGAAGAATGCCCCGAGGGTGCCGCATCGCTCTGAAGGAGCGAGGTGACGACAACAACCGGGAGCCCACGTCGTCGGGCTCCCATTGCCATCTCGATGGGAGCGGCGCTTCTTCCTCCCGCAGAGAAAACCATCATGCAGTCGGGTGGCTGCAGCTCGAAGTTCGCCAGGACCTGTTCGGCGAAGCCCTCGACCCGTTCCACGAACATGGCCTGGCGTTGTCCGTTGGATCCCGCGATCTGGGTGTGGAACGTGGTGGACAGCTCCACCATCGGATGAAATCCGGGGAAAGACCCATAACGGGGGAACATCTCCTCCACGGGTATGCGGGAGTGTCCGCTCCCAAAGAGATGCACCAGCCCACCACCGTCGATCGCCCCGACTGCCAGGTCCACCGCCTCGGCCACCGCCCCCATCTGGGTCTCCTCGAACCGTTGGAGCAGTTGTCTCGCCTCGGCGAGCCAGCGACCCGCAACTCCCGAGTCGCTCATCTCCTGACTCCGCTACTGATATTCACCTGGATCCTGTTCTTGCTGGGGCCGCGGAGGGGCGTCATCTTCAGAACGTACTAGATGAGGCGAGCGGTCCATGAATCCGGGACCGATCCCACTGCAGTCGCCACTACCGTCCCTGATTCATGACGGGCGCGAGATTGTTGATATGAGGCGTTATCTGGGTCTCGATCTGGGGGGAACAAGCATCAAGTCGATCATCCTCGATGTCGATGGGGATCAGCCGACGACCACCGGGTTTCGCTCGACTCCGGCGGAGGCCGACGGCGGGCCGACCCATGTGATCGACCGCATCGTAGCGATCGGCCGAGACATAGGAGACGAGTTTGGACCCTTCCACGGTGTCGGGCTGGGGGTGCCCGGTCTCTTCGACGCCGATACCGGGACGATCGAGCTATTTCCCAATCTGCCCGGTCCATGGAAGGGACAACCCATCCGGGATGCCGTAGCGGAGGGTCTGGTTAGTGACGTGGCCATCATCAACGACGCCCGCGCCTTCTCGCTGGCGGAGTCCCATCTCGGGGCGGGAAAGGGCTGCACCACAGTGGTGTGTCTCACCTTGGGAACAGGTGTCGGTGGCGGAGTCGTCATCGGTGGTCGCGTCCACCTCGGTGCCTGGGGTGTGGCCGGCGAGATCGGACATCAGATCGTTCAACCCGACGGCCCCGTGTGTGGCTGCGGCAATCGAGGCTGTGTAGAGGTGCTCGCCCAGGCAGAGACCCTGGCACGGCTCGCCGGGAAGGAGTCGGCGGAGGCCGTATACCGCGCTGCCCGAGAGGGAGAGGAGAGGAGCAGACAAGCCATCGAGACGACGGCACACTGGCTCGGGATCGGTCTGGCGAACACGGTTGCCGTCCTGGGGCCGGACCGGATAATCATCGGTGGAGGGATCTTGGATGCCGGTGACCTCGCTCTCGACCCCATCCGCCGAGTCGTCCGCGAACGCGTCACCCTGGTTCCTCCCGGCGAGATAGAGGTGGTAGCGGCGGAGTTGGGTCCGACTGCCGGTGCGGTGGGCGCCGCCCTGGCTGCGCACCAGTCGTCGTCAACTACTGCGTGACCGGAAGTCGTCGAGGATGTCGGCGGTGCGGGTGGCCCCGATCCGAGTCACACCCACCGACATCACCTCGAGCAGGTCGTCGAGGGAGCGAACACCGCCTGCAGCCTTGACCTGCACGGAATCGGAGACCGTCTCCCGCATCAGTTTGAGATCGGGGATGGTGGCACCGCTCGGTGCGAAACCGGTGGATGTCTTCACGAAATCGGCCCCGGCCGCCTCCACCAATCTGGAGCCCTGCCTTTTCTGTTCGTCATTGAGGTAGGCGTTCTCCAGTATCACCTTCACCAGTGCCCTTCCCTCCGCAGCAGCGACCACCGCTGCGATGTCCTTCTCGACCGCGGCCGAGTCACCGGAGCGCAGCCATCCGATGTTGAGCACCATGTCCAATTCCACCGCACCCTGATCTAGGGCTGTCTCGGCCTCGAACACCTTGGTGGCGGTGGTGGAAGAGCCGTGGGGAAACCCGATCACCGTTCCTACCGCCACGGATGACTCTCCGAGCTCACCGACACACAGCGGGACATCGGCCGGTCGGGCACACACCGAGATGACCTGGTACTTGTCGGCCAGCCGACAGCCGGCAACCACCTCGTCGATGGTGCGCTCCGGTCTGAGGAGAGAATGGTCGATGGTGGCGGCGAGTTGTTCATAGGTGACGTCGGAAACGGCAAGTGTCGGCATGTGCAACATCATCCCACGATCGGATCTGTCTCAGTTACGCCCCAGCCGCCATCGACCTCGATGATCTGACCCGTGATGTGACGGGAACCGTCCCCCAGGAGGAACACGGCAAGGGCGGCCGGTGACTCAGGTGGGAGAAGACCTCCTGCCAGAGGTTGTTTACGGGTGACATATGCGACCGTGTCCGGATCGGAGGCGGCCCGACGCGCCATCTGTGTATCGACCAAACCCGGGGCTATCACATTGACCCGGATACGGTCGCGGGCGTGACGGGCGGCGACGGAGCGGACGAACCCGTGAGCCGATGCCTTGGCGGCAGCGTATGCGTGGGTCACGAACAGTGAGGAGGGGTGGGTGGCGAGGACGCTGGAGACAACCACGATCGATCCACCGTTGTCCATGGCTCTGACCCCTTCACGCACTGTGAGGAACATGGGGGTCATGTTGATGGCGATGGTCTGCTGCCAACCCTCCAGGGGGATCTCCCCAACGGGACCGTCACCGAATCGTCGTCCACTCCCACCTGCCACCGCCACCGCCCCGTCGAGACGATTGAAGACATCCAAACAACGGTCGAAGGCGGCGGTGGCCGCATCCTCGTCCGTGAGGTCTGCGACGACACCATCCGCTCGTCCTCCCAGGTGGCTGATCTCCCGGCAAAGGCCCGACACCTCCTCGTCCACCTGGGAGACCACGAACACCGACTTCCCCACCGCGGCAACTCCATGTGCCACCGCGGCAGCGATCCCTCGGCCCCCGGTGATCAGCACCACCTCGGCTGGATCGTCCACCCTCTAGTGGCCCGTCATGAGAGCTCGATCCAGTCCTCGACCCGGTCGAGGAGATAGTCCGAAACCTCCCGGGAGCGGTCGAGAACCTCACAGAGTTGTTCTCTGCCCATCATGAGATCGACCAATGAGACCGAGCTCTTACCGGTGATGGCGAGGCGACGCTCCGGGCCATCGGTTACGGCCGCGTAGGAGTCGATGGCCGATACCTCGATGGAGAGATCGGTCCCGCCGACACCGGCGAGGTCGGTGGCAAGAACCAGCAGGTCGGGGGCATTCTGCAATGGGGGCACGCCCCAGTTGAAGAAGATGTCGAGGAAGTAGTCGTCCTCCGGCTCCTCCCATTCCTCTCCAATTTCGTCGAGGCGATCCTGGAAGGACAACAGGACCCGAGGATTTACATCGAGGGCAAGATGGAGATCGATCGGGCCCCCACAACCCCTTTCGGGATGGAGGTCGACCTCCCACGACTGACGCAAGGAGTATGTCTCCACGATGTGACGCTCGTCGTGGACATGGAAGCCGTGGTCGATGGCGTGTTCTTTGAGATCAGCAACAAATCCGGCGATATCGATCATTTCACAAGAGGGTATCGTCGGCGGGCGAACGAGCGTCAATACATACCGACAATGCGCCAGATGGCCTATCGTGGGGGATCGTCTTGATGAATCTTGGGAAAGGGCAACCAATGCGCCATCGGAGAGCACTAGGAAGGCCGTTTGTGTCGGTCATATCGGTAGCTGCGCTGCTCCTGGTCGCGTGTGCCGACAATATCACTGCACCCACCACGAGTGTAGAGGGTGCTGTCAGCCTTCCCACCACCATCGGAGCCGAGGAGACGTCGGCACCCACAACCGGCGCCCCTGCGGAAACCACCACTCCGTCCGACGACACCACACCAGCGACCACCATCCCGACGGAGACCACCCCACCACCCCTGACCGTGTCACCGCCGGTCACAGGTGAGGGCGCAACCGGGGATGTGGGAGCGTTTGCCGATACCTTCCAGAGCGACGTTGATGCCCTGACGCTGGTTTTCTATCAAAGTCTCCCAAATGGGATCGTGCCTGCGGAGAACTGCCAGGAGATCCTCGATGCCACCCAAAACCGGAGGGACACTCTCGCCGAGAAGGCGAGTGCCGTTCCTTCTGACCTGGCCCAGGCAACCGACGCCTGGTACGGGGAGATGGTGACGTTCGTCACCCCCTGCGCCGACGGCTCCGAGGAGTTCGAGGTGCCAGCTGCTTCAGAGAGGCTCCCCTCGGCAGAATCCGCCTTCACCATCGCCGAGAGCTACGGCTGGGAGCGCTGCGAAGGCGAGGTCTGCGCACCGTAACTTCTAAGCCTGCGTAACTTCGGCTACGAAGCGTTCCACGTAGTTGCGGGCGGGAAGTGCGCCGGAGTCGAACTTCGGGCTGGCAGCGGCGTCGCTCAGCGACCGTGCGAACCCAGGGTTCAGCCAGGCAGCGCGCCGGAGTCGAACTAGCAAAGATCGGCCCCCCACAGAAAACGATCCGGCATACAATCACAGCGGTATGCCACTCCTCAAGACCGCCGACGTCACAAAACGGTTCGGTGGTTTGGTAGCGGTCAATGGGATGTCCCTTGAGGTCAACAGCGGGCAGGTGGTGGCACTCATCGGACCTAATGGTGCCGGGAAGTCCACACTGATAAACCTCCTCTCCGGTCTGTACTCCCCCGACGAGGGAGAGATCCACTTCAACGGTGACGCCATCGAGAACCGGACTCCGGCTCAGATAGCTCTCTTGGGTGTTGGGCGCACCTTTCAGATTCCCCGAGTGTTCCATCGTCTCACCGTCATCGACAATGTCCTGGTGCCCGTGGCCCACCGGGCCGTGATCAGCGGTGACGTCAGAGGGCGGGCACGAGAGCTTCTCGAATTGGTCGATCTCGGGGATAAGGCCGGTCAGTACGCCCGCGAGCTCTCCGGCGGTCAACAAAAGCTACTTGAGCTGGCACGCGCCCTGATGGCCGAACCGAGTCTGGTACTGATGGATGAGCCGTTCGCCGGTGTTCACCCCCAGCTACGGGAGACGCTCATCCACGCCATTAGAGAGGTGAATCGGAACCAAGGAACGACCTTCCTCATCGTCAGTCATGAAATGCCGGTCGTCGCGGCCATGTGCAACTGGGTGTACGCCATGCACCTGGGGAGCAACTTCCTGGAGGGCACGCCCACGGAGGTACTCGAGGACGAGCGACTCGTCGACATCTACCTCGGTGAGGATGAGGGGGTTGCCTCGTGATCAGGGGCGAGGATCTAACCGTCGCCTACTACGCCGATATCCATGTACTCCAGGACGTGACCGTGGAGGCAGCGGAGGGACTCATCACCTGTGTCATCGGACCCAATGGGGCGGGTAAATCAACCCTCGTGAAGACCCTTTTCGGCTATCTGTCACCCAATAAGGGAAGCGTCTACCTCGAGGACTCCGACATCACCGCATTGGCGGGCCAGGAGCGAATGCGCCTCGGCATTGGATATGTCGACCAGATGCATTCGGTGTTTCCCGAGATGTCGGTGGATGAGAATCTGGAACTCGGCGCATGGACATTCCGGCGGGATTCCGCCAGGGTCGCCGAGGCCAAAGAAGCGGTGTACGTCCAGTATCCGGGTCTGGACAAACAACGGGAGACTGCGGCCGGATCCCTGTCGGGCGGCCAGCAACGAATGTTGGACATGGCACGGATCCTCATGCCCGACCCGTCCGTGCTGCTCATCGACGAGCCCTCCGCCGGATTGGCCCCGAAGATCGCCAAGGAGGTGTATTCCGACATCATCCGTCTCAAGGATCAGGGGAAAACCATCCTCTTGGTCGACCAGAATCTCAACCAGGCAGTAAGAATCAGCGACTATCTCTATGTCATGGAGTTCGGTCGGGTCTCGAACCACGGGCCTTCTGTAGACCTCGGTGACGATCTGCGGGAGATCGTCTCCTCGTGGCTGGCAGTCACCTGATCTTTGCGCGCAACGACGGAAACCTGTCCTCGACATAGCCGACGATGCCACGGGGGACGAAGAGCACCACCAGGGCGATGATTCCCCCGAACAGAGGCAGATAGAGATAGGGGAACTGACCCCAGAGGACATCCCGTGCCCAGTAGAGGATGCCGGACCCGATGATGGGACCGACCACGGTGCCGGCACCACCGAGGAACACACCCGCGATCATCTCCACCGTGACCAGGTTGGTGAACACCAGCTCGTTGGAGGTGAAGGCGACAAACCAGTAGTTGATGGACCCGGCCGCCGCCGCAAAGTAGGCGGAGGCGGCGAACACCGCCAGCTTGTATGGCGTGGTCCGGATGCCCATGACAGCGGCCGCCACCTCGTCGTCGCGGATTGCCTTTAGACCCACGCCAAACCGGGAGCCTCCCAACCAGATGGTGAACAGTGTGATCCCAACTATCAGGGCGACCATGGCGTAATAGGCTGCGAAGGGGTCGTAGATCTCCGGTGTGGGGATCCCAAAGGCACCTCCGGCGAATTCTCGTGGCAGATTGAGAACGATGAGTCGGGAAGCCTCATTGAACGAGAGCATGGCGATGGCGAAGTAGGCGCCCCGCAAACGGAGGGCGGGCATCCCCACAAAGAGGGAAATCACGGCAACGAGGACGGGTCCGACAAACACCCAAAGCGGCACCGGGACCGTCCAACCCAGCTGGCCGATGAAGATGCCAGCCACATAGGTTCCCAAACCGTAGAAAACCACATGACCAAAGTCGACATAACCGGTGAAGCCCGTGATCAGATTGAGACTGAGGGCGAGGGTCATCACCTTCATCAGATTGAACCAGAACACGATGGATGCCCCAGGTCGCATCGGTTGCCAGAGGAGCACGGCCACACCGATCAACGCCAGAACGACCAGCGCGATGTTCAGGAGACGTGCCGGCTCGACCCTCCTCTCAATGGCCAGGCTCATCGCTGGCGCAGGGGCTTGAACAGTCCCTGGGGCCGGAAGATGAGAACCCCAATGAGTAACACGAAGGCCACTGCCGGTGAGAGGGCGAACGTTATCCACAGACTGGAAAGGCTCTCGGTGATTCCGAGCACGAGCCCACCGACCAGCGTCCCCACCGGGTTGCCGAGACCACCAAGGACCACGACGGCGAACGACCGGCCGGCATACACCACGCCCAGAGATGGACTGAGGGGACTGGTCATGGCGATCAGGGCTCCCGCCACCCCGGCATAGGCGAGGGCGATCCCAAAGGCGACCTCCGATACCCGGTCAGGATCGATGCCCAGAGCTCGGGCTGCCTCCCTGCTCTGGGAAACGGCCCGAATCGCCTTCCCCCAGTAGGCCTTTCGGAAGAACCAGGTAAGGGCGAGCACCAGCCCACAACCGATGAGAAACGCGGCCAAACGGGTACCGGGCAACGCCACCCCGAAGAGCTCAAAGGTGGGGAGGGGGATCTGCATCGACCGGAAATCCTCTCCCCAGAAGTAGGCACTGACGCCGTAGAGGATGGCGGAGAGACCAAAGAAAAGGACAAGGGACATCAGCTCAACGTCGGTGCGGTTGATGAGATGGCGCACCAGGATCCGGTAGAGGAGGACGCCAACGATGAACCCCGCCGGGATAAGGATCAGCATGGCGATAAATGGGGGTACGCCCTGGACCGACACCATCACCCACGTCATGTATGCCATGAATATGAGCAGGTCGCCGTGGGCGACGTTGACCACCGACATGACCCCCCATACGAGCCCCAGACCGAGTGCGGCTATCGCGTATATCCCGCCGAGGAGTATTCCACCTGCCAGTATCTGTGCTTCCATCCCGGTCTATGACCTAGGAGGCTGTCCCGGGAAGGGACCCTGAGCGGGTGTTCTCATTCGTTGGCGGGATAGATGGCTTCGCCCGTGGCCGCTTCTGCTGGGGTGACGATCACCTTCTCGCCATCCTGCCATTGAACGGTGAGCATGTCATGGCCCACCTGGATCAGGGTTTCGGGATCCACCCTGAAACCACCACCCAACGTTTGTATGTCGAGCCCCTTGATCGCCTCGGTGACCGCCTCCGTCTCGATGGTCCCAGCCTCCTCGATGGCGGCCATCAGGGCAAGACCGGAATGGAACACTAGACCACCGCGGTAATCGGGGTCGTAGCCGAACTCCTCCTCGTACATTGTGGCGTACTCGGAGGGGGTGATCTGCGGTCCAACCCAGTTGGGTTCCTCGAACGCCGCCGGGTCGACACTCTGATTTGGCTCCCATTGCGTCGGTCCAAAGGTTCCCTGGGCAGCCTCGCCGAGCTCGTCCCACCAGTCGGTAGTGGCAGCACCCGAACCGAAGGAGGAAGCCGCGACATCGATCCCCAATTCGGTCATCTGACGTGCCGCCAAAGCCCCATCCTGGAAGTGGGCCACGACGAGCATCACGTCGGGCTCGGATCCGGCTGCCTGGGTGAGTATCGGAGACAGGTCGGCGGCCTGGGCCGGGTACGCATCGTAGAAGACAACCTCGAGACCGAGCTCCTCGGCCTTGGCTCGGGCACCCTCGGCCTCGGCGACGGTGAAGGGATCGTCCTTGTGGACGATGGCGATGGTCTCGGCTATTGGCTCGGTGCTGGTGACGAACTCAAGAAGGGTGTGGTCGTATTGGCTCGCCGGTGTGTAGACGCCGACAGTCCGGGTGAAACCCTCATTCCAAATGTCATCGGAACTCGCACCCCATGCCATGGTCACCATATCCAATTGCTCTGCAAGGGGGGCCTGAGCCAGGGTGAGACTCGACGAGTACGAGGCAAACATGAAATCTGCCTCATCCTCTTGGACGAGCTGCTCGTAGAGACGCAGTGAGGTGTCCAAATCGCTTCGATCGTCACCAAACACCACTCTCACGGGGACGAGTGTGCCACCGACGTCGATGCCACCCTTCTCCTCGTTCACCCAATTGGCGAACATGTTGAGCCCGTCGAGCCCCTGCCGTCCCAGGGCCTCGTACTGACCGGTCAACGATGCCGGGATACCGATGACGATCTCATCGGGCGCTTCTCCCCCTGCACCGTCGTCTGGTTCAGACTCTGCGGTGGTGGATCCAGGTGCCGATGTCGCGGCTTCGGTGTCCTCTGGGGCTGTGGTTGCCGGGGCATCCGTGTCCGCTGGTTCCTCGGTGGCGGCGGCCTCGGTGGTGGGTGCGTCGGGGATTTCCTGGTCGTCGCCGGGCTCCGCTCCCCCACAAGCAGCCAGGATCAACATGAGAACCGCTGCCAACAATGAAGTGTATCGTACCTTGGTCATTCTCTACCCCTCCGCGCAATCGTTCTCGAACGCTTGTCGGCGCTCACTATATCTAGGACCGAATTTCCGCGCCGGATGTTCTCCCGGGAGCCGGTACAGTCGATGATGAGCAGCTAGCGAGAGGAACACATGCCAACCCGTGAATCCAGCGCCAAGTGGTCGGGGCCCATCTCTTCGGGATCCGGAACGATGAGTTTTGGGAGTGGTGCCTACGAGGGCGCTTATGACGTGCCATCCCGTTTTGAGGACGGGGAGGGAACCAACCCAGAGGAGCTCATCGGTGCCGCCCATGCCGGGTGCTTCTCGATGCAGTTGTCCGGGAATCTCACCAGGGCCGGTTTCAACGTCAACTCGATAGACACCAAGGCAGCCGTTTCGGTAGAAAAGGCCGATGGCGGAGGCTGGGAGATCACCACCATCGCTCTCACCACCACCGGGGACGTCGACGACATCGACGAGGCAACCTTCGTCGAGCAGGCCAACGCCGCCAAGGAAGGCTGCCCCGTCTCCAAGGCGCTCACCGGTGTCACCATCACCCTCGAGGCCAACCTGGCCGGGTGAATATCACCTCGTCACCCTGCAGGGTGACGAGGAAACACCACTTCAGGGGACGACTGGGCGGGATTCGTTCCGTAGTTTCGATTGGGTCCGACACATGGAGACCCAATGCTTACGCAACTACGAGAAGAGCTAAGACCCAAGTACAACTACCAGACGGCGATGTATCTGTTCGGTCTGTTGTTGTTGGCCTCGGCGGTGCTACATCTCGGCGTGTTCTTGGGTGACGGAGGCTCGTGGTGGGGACCCGTCTCCTGGCGCAAACCGATCACATTCGGGTTCTCTTTGGGTGTGGCGGTGGTCAGCTTCGGGTGGCTTCAAGGGCTGATGCCCCGACATCGCATTCTTGGATGGACGACAACCATCCTGACGGGGCTGTTTGCCACGATCGAGGACGGGCTCATCACGATGCAAACCTGGCGGGGAGTCCCCTCACATTTCAATTTTGCTACACCGTTCGATTCGACCGTGTTTATCTTGATGGCCAGCGCCATCGGGATCTTCACTGTCGGCACGGTGGTACTGATGGGGTGGCTGGTTGCCCGTCTACGCAATCGGAGATCGGCACTTATCGCAGGACTGGTTGGATTGGCACTGATGTTGGTTGGGTCAGCCGGTGGTGGTGATCTGGTGGTACGTGGCAACGCCGTGTTCGAAGCCACCGGTGCGGTACCACCGGGCTTACTCATAGGTATCGCCGGTTCCGGCAAGCTGGCCCATGGGGCGGCCCTCCACGGTCTCCAGGTTCTCGGTGTCCTCGAGTTGGTGTTCGTCGCTCTCGGGGTCGGAAGCCAATGGCGGATCCGCTTGATGACGATGGCCGGGGTCGGATATGTCGCGGGCACCGGACTGGTCGCCCTACAGGCATACAGTGGTCGATCGATGCTCGAGCTGACACCGATGATGGCATCGGGACTCCTCATATCGGTGGCATTGGTGGGAGCCGCCTATGTAGGAGCATTCCTGAATTGGAAGAGTCAACGGACGGCAATAGAAACAACCTCGGTAGCCTGAGAAAGGTGAAGCTCACCGACGGGCGAATGATTTGGGACATTGCGCTGGCCTTACTTGTCGGTGCCCTCCTGGCAGGCGAGGCGTTAGCCGAGGGGCCAGAAGCCGGCGCAGTCGTCTTGGCGACCAGCATGGGCCTCCTGCTCGTGGGACGACGCCACTTCCCCCTCTCCACCTATATCGCCGGATCGATCGCCTTGTTGTCCATCGCCACCTTCTATTACCCCGCCGGCTATTACCCGGTGGCGAACATAATCGCTCTTCATGCAGTCGGAGCGTACGCCACCAGAGTGCGCTCCATCGTGGGTCTGGTTTTAGGTGTTGGTGCGGTGACCGCGTACTGGCTGATCGTTCCTCCCGTGCCGCTGCCCGCCCTTCCTTCGATCGTGGCCGGATCCTGGATGCTGGCCTGGGTAGCGGGTCAAGCCGATGCCGGACGTCGTCGTCGAGCGCTGGAGGCGGAACAGCGTGCCGAGGATGCCGAGCGAGCCCGGCGGGCGGAGGTGGCGCAGGCAGCAGCAGAAGAGCGGACGCGGATCGCTCGTGAGGTGCATGACGTCGTGGGTCACTCGGTGAACGTGATGATGCTCCAGGCTGGTGCTGCCCGACGGATATTGGAGAAGGACCCTGGCGCCGGAAGGGATGCGCTGGAGCGGGTGGAGCTGGTCGGCCGGGATGCCCTCGACGAGTTGGACCGAGTGTTGGGTCTGCTGAAAGAAGACGACCAAAACCAACCGCTCCCCGGTGTCGACGACCTCGACGAACTGGTCGGTCACTTCTCCGCAGCTGGGGTTCCGGTGGAAATGTCGGTGGAGCTCGATGGTGCCGAGGTCTCCCCCACGGTCGGTCTGACGGTGTATCGCACCATCCAGGAGGCGCTCACCAATGTTGCGAAGTACGCCGGGGGTGCCCCGGCCACCGTATCGATTACCGCCGATGACAATCACCTCGAGCTATCAGTGGTGGATAGGGGAAGCGAATCCCAGGGGATGGGTTCGGGACGTGGGTTAGTTGGGATGCGAGAGCGGGTAGAGATGTTGGGAGGCACGATCACTGCCGGACCCGGGGATGGCGGAGGATGGGCCGTGAGATGCACCGTCCCGCTGACACCATGATCTCCGTAGGACTCGTCGACGACGACCATCTGGTCAGGAGTGGGATCAGACTCATCCTGGAGAGCGCCGACGACATGATCGTGACCGGGGAGGCATCCAACGGCACCGAAGCCATCGGCATGGCGAAGAGAGAGCGGCCCGATGTGATCCTGATGGATGTGCGGATGCCAGGAATGGACGGCATCGAGGCCACCAGGGAGATCATCGCGTCCCATCGCGACAGCCGGATAGTGATCCTCACCACCTTCGAGCACGACAACTACGTCTTCGACGCTCTCCGAGCAGGCGCCTCCGGCTTTCTCCTCAAACGGACCCCTCCCGAGCAACTGATCGAAGCCGTCAGGGTGGTCAATTCCGGCGAGGGACTGTTGTCCCCGTCGGTCACGACGAGCCTGATCGAGGCGTTCGTTTCCGGGCCGGGGAAGGTAGAGCCGCCCCCCGAGCTAGCGCGGCTGACCGCCAGGGAGCACGAGGTCCTAATCGCCTTGGCCACGGGACGTAGCAATGCCGAACTGGCCGAAGACCTATTCATCTCGGAGGAAACGGTGAGAACCCACGTAAAGAGAATCCTCTCCAAGCTCGGCCTCCGCGATCGCGCCCACGCCATCGTCTTCGCCTATGAATCTGGCCTGGTCACGCCCGGGTGATTTCTGTGGGGCCGATCTTTGCATCGCTTCGCTCGCAAAGTGAAGCCCCCACACCCCCCCCCCGAGCATTCTTTTCGGTTACCGGGACAGATGGGGTCGCGGAGCTGGAAGGGAATGTCTTCGACGGACCGGGGGAGGCTGTTCTCGCCTTGACATAGAGCCTCTTCGACTCACCAGCCACGACCAGTATCAGGGCCGGAGGCACGTACGCAAGCCTGAGTTGCGATGTCGCCACCATTGCCTCCGAGGCGACGGTAGACCTCGAACACGACCACACCGAACTCGTTAAGACACCTCAACCTGACAGACAGACACCGCGTCTCGGAGTTGAGGTCGGACGGCCGCAGCCACGCGAGAAGTGGTGCAGAGGCAGCCGTTGGGGGTCTGGGGGACGGCGTCCCCCAGAATTAATCGGCTCGGTGAAGAAAGGCCGCCATCTGCTGGCGGAGGACCTCCTGACCAGAGCAGAACATGGTGTTGTCGGGTGGGTTGCAGCCGTAGGTGACGCCCGCCGATGCCAATGCTTCGATGTCGGCTTCGTGGACGCTGCCGTCGTCATCGACGAACCTATCGGTGCCGGGGGCATCATCAACGAATCCATAGGCCCGGGTGAGGAACGATGCCATCTCCTGGCGCAACACGTTCTTGTTGGGGCAGAACTCTGTGTTTTCCGGCGGGTTGCACCCTATGGTGATGTCGGCCTCGGCCAGCCGATTGATATCGTCCTCGAAAACCGAGTCTTCGTCGTCTCCGAAGTGATCGGTGTCTGTCTCAGCGAGACCGAACGTGCGGTTGAGGAAGGCTGCCATCTGCCCGCGGGTCACCCGGTCTGCGGGGCAGAACAATGTGTTGGCGGGTGGGTTGCATCCGATGGTGATCCCCTCTTCGGCCAACCACTGGATGTCGTCGTGGAAGAGATGATCGTCGGGAACATCGTCGAAACCAGGGTGTGAGCCTGGCACGGTCGTCGGCGGGGGCTCGGTCGTGGGTGGAGGGGTGCCTGGTGCGACCGGAACCGTCACGGTCACCTGCTCGAGAGAGGTCTGGTCGCCATCACTCACCTCCGCGGAGACGGTGTAGACACGTCCCGAGTCGGCGAACGCCTCGGCTCGGAGATTGACGGTGTCATCGTCGATCGGCACGACGTCGACGGCTCGGTCCTCGGGACCGAGGCCCGAGTCGGCCTCAGACGAGGTAACCCCGGTAATCGTCACCGAGAGCGGGTCGCCGTCTGTCGTTTCTGCGGACACGTCAACGGGGTGGTAGTCCCCATCGGGAGGTGACAGCACCTCCGGGGAGACCGAGATGACCGGCTCGAATGGGATCGGCATGGGATCGAAACCAACCAGGATGGGGTCGTGATCGGAGGTACGGAACTGGTCAGGTGCGTACAACGAGTCGATCTGGCCGGGACTCTTGAAGTTGGTGTTGTAGTCGAGGACGGGAACCTCGTCGGCGTTTATGTGGAAGTCCACCGCCTCGGCAACGTGCTCCAGGCCATCTGGAGACACCATGGCGTAGTCGAGGTAACCCCACTGACCGTCGAAGACGTAGGAGTAGGCGCCTGCAAGATCCACGAACCCGGCATCGGTGAGCACCGTGATCGGATCCTCCTTGGCGTAGGAGTTGAGATCTCCCAGCACGACCCCGTCGGTTTCGACACCGGTTGGGTACCCGGCGAGCCAGTCGACCATTGCCTCGGCGCCATTGGCACGGGTAGAGTTCCAACATCCCTGGCCATCACCCTGGTCGGCGTCGGGTCCGGTGGCGTCTCCACAGCCCTTTGACTTAAGGTGGTTGACAGCCATATAGAAGGGCCCACCGCTGACGTTGTCCTCAAAAGCCACCGCCAGGGTGGGGCGGTTGCGATCATCGTCGAATCGGGAGTCGACCGAACTGTCGAGGACGGCAGGCTCGCCGACGGGCGTGACGCTGTCCGGCTTGTAGATGACACCGACCTTTATGACGTCTGTACCGATGGTCCCCGTCTCGATGTAGTCGTAGGTGCCCGCACCCATAGCCTCGTTCAGCCCGGCGACCAGATCCTCGAGTGGTTCCGCCCCATCGGTGTTCTCCAGTTCAACCAATCCGAACACATCGGCGTCGATGTTCGTCAGGGCAGCCAGAAGCTTGGTTCGCTGTCGCTCGAACTCCTCGGCATCCTCGGCTCCACGGCACTCCTGGGGGGATCCGGTGGGACCACAGTCCGCACCGCCGTCATCGAGGGTTACGAAGTAGTTGAGAACGTTGAAGCCGACGATTCGCAGGGTTCCTCCGGTGTCGGGCACCTCGGTCGGGCGAGGGTTCTCGGAGTTGAAGACCGGCACGGCATCGTTGCTGACGTCGGAGAGGTCGCCCACTACCCGAAGACGCCACGTGTTGGGCGAGGCGCTGTTACCGGCCCATCCCCAGGTGAAGACACCCTCGGCTCCGCTCAGGGTGTCACCGCCTCGCAGTGGGTTGTCTGCAGTGAGAGGATCGCCCCCTCCCCCGAAGAGAATCGGATCCGGATTCTGGTCGTTGGTGGCGTCATCCACCTTGATCCGATTGAGATCGTTGGAGGCTTGTATCTGGTTGGCGGGTCCACCCGGAGCCGCCACCGCCGTGGGCTGTTGCAGTCGGTCACCGGAGGAGACCACCACGTCGCCGAATCTGCCCAGCTGGAAGAACTCGGTGACATACAGGTCCTGGGGGAAGGTGACATGCATCCCCTCATAACGCTCGGGGAATTCATGATCCGGGAAGGGCAGTTCCACCTCGGTGGGGGTGGCCGTGTTGTCGGACGAGACTACGGCGACTGTATCCGCCGTTATCTGTGTCTGACCCTGGAACTCGCCGACGGTGCCCGTGACGGTGACAGCGTCACCAAGCGCAACAAGATCGGGACTGGTGCCCCCGATGTTGTTGAAGACAAACACGCCTTCGGAAGTCGCCGGGTCGGAGTCCATGTCCGCTTCCTCCTCCTGCAGAAAGAATCCACGCAGGTTGGGGCTGGGGCCCTCATAGTCGCCCACCACCACACCGGTGACCTCGACGAGCACACCGTCCACGGGCGTCTCGGCACCGCTGCCCTGGACCTCGGAGATCAGCATTGGAAGGGGTTCGGGTGGTGGAGGCGGATCTCCAAAACTTTGGCTGGAGTTGATGGCGCCCATCGACTCCGGCGTTGGAATCTGCCAGTCGAAATCACCGTAGGTCAACCCGGTCCCGACTAACTGAAGGGAGTCTCCGATCGGACTGGTGGACGATTCGTTCCGAACAATATCGGTGGATGTCTCCCCCTGGGCCGGTCCATCGGTCGCCTCGAAGGAGCCCTCATAACTGAGGAATTGGACCAGTACACCACCATCGTCTACCAGCGCTAGTCCGTCGGGTGAGCCGTTTTGGAGCACCATCTCAAAACTGAGTGCCCCGAACCCGTCTCCCTCATCGTCGATCACGCCGCTGAGAGGCATGTCATCGTAGATTGCCCCATTGCTCCCGTTATATGCATAGGCCGACCAACCGGCAAGATCGGTTCCGGCTGGCCCGGCAATCTCGAATCCTTCGTCAACGTCCTCGCCATCGTTGTCGTAATGGATCTCGTTTATGAACACTTCGGAGTCATTGCCGGGCACAGCTTCAGCCGGCATAGCGACAGGCACCACTGCCGCCAGCAGGACGAGAATTAACACGACGACATGTACACGGTTTCTCAGGACGGGCATCTTCGGAAGCACTCCTCATCCGGCGGTGGGTGTCTCACAATAGAAGAACTAGGTGACACGTGTTTGAAGAAATGGTTTGCGCTGGATGGCGATAAGGTTGCCGGTAATGGATCTGGTCGAGATCACCGATGAAAACTGGCGGGCCGTTGCGGATGTCGCACCCCGCGACGACCAGCGTCGCTATGTCGCCGCGTTGGCAGCCAGCTATTTACTCCTGTCCGACCGGGAGAGGGTGTGGACATCGCTGGGTATCTCCGAGGGCGACCAGATCGTCGGCCATATCATGTGGGGCGAAGAGGAGGGGATCGCCTGGATCGGAGGAATGGTGATCGATTCCGAATACCAGCGCAGGGGTTTCGGACGAGCCGCGATGGAGCGGATGCTGCACCGACTCCCCCATCGGGAGGTACGTCTCTCGGTCCACCCCGACAACACCGCAGCGATCGCCCTGTACGACGAGCTCGGTTTCAAACCCACCAATATGTGGGATGACGACGAACAGGTCTACGCCCTAAGACGCTGACCGCCCTGTCGGACCCCACGAACCCAGGGTTCCCACAACCGCTCAGCGACGTCCCCAGCCCAAGGTTCAGACCAAGCCACCCGACCCCACGAACCCAGGGTTCCGACAACCGCTCAGCGACGTCCCCGGCCCAAGGTTCGGGACTCTACGAGACAGCGCCGATTGCTCGACCGTGTCTGCGGCCGAGCGCGTACATACCGGCACCAATGGCAGCAGCACCGGCCGCGGAGGACACGGCGGTGAGGGTGGCCTTGGTGCGACGGGCAAACACGACGATCGGCCAGTTTCGCTCTCGCGCCGTCCGGGCGAGGGTGCGGTCGGGGTTGACTGCGACAGGATGACCCACCAACTCCAACAGAGGCAGGTCCGACGACGAGTCGCTGTATGCGTAGCAGAGTCGGAGGTCGTAGCCCTTCTCATCGGCTAGCTTCCTCACCCGGTTCACCTTGCCGATGCCATAACAGAACTCCGAGGAGAGCCGCCCGGTGTAACGACCATCCACCACCTCCGACTCGGTGGCGATGGCACCGGTCATCCCGAGGGCCTGGGCGAGAGGGCTAACCAACTCCACCGGCGAGGCGGACACGATATAAGTCTCCCGACCTGCTTCATGATGACGTTCCACCACTGCCCGGGTCTCCGGCCGGACTGCGGAGAGGAGTCGTGGCAGGATCTCATCGTTGAGTGCTGTGACATCCTCACGGTTCCGCCCCTCCACCGCCTCCAGGATCCGGTCACGCACCAGATCGGTCATCTCGTCGGAGCCCCCGGTGAGCCGAAACTCCACGGTTCGGAGAGCATCGCTCATCATCTCGCGGGTAGAGGTCAGATCATTACGCCACGCCACCCAGCCGAACACCATCGTTGATGCTCCCGCGATCAGCGTCCTGTCAAGATCGAAGAACGCTGCAGCACCGTTGTCCACCTGGTCTGTCATCGGCAAGGTTCCAGCCTATCGCAACCACACTTCAGAGGGAGTCCAAGTAGCGCTGTAGCTCTGCTTTGGCTCCATTCTCAATGGGTGTTCCGTGTCCGAAGGCGATGGCGTCGAACTCGAGGTCCTCAAATCGGCGAATGGATTCCAAGGCTGTGGGCATGTCGGGAGTGAAGCTGGTATTCGGCCCCGCCACAGTTCCCTCCTCCCCATCGAGTACCTCCCCGCCATTGAGGGCATCACCCGTGAAGAGGACTCCGAGATCGTGGTCATGGATAGAGATATGGCCGGGTGTGTGTCCCGGGGTGGCGATGACAGTCATTCCGAACACGTTGTCGCCGTCGACCAGTCCTACGACATCACCCACGGAGGCGACAGGGTCGATGTCAGCCTCACCGATCCCGAGGGTGGCATGCACAGCCTGTTCTGCAACGGCTGGGAAGCCACCGATATGATCGCGGTGGTTGTGGGTGGCGACGACATCGGAGACATCTTCCCATCCCACCCCTAGTTCGCCCAGAGCGGTGTCGATCGGAGCGGCGTCGGAGGCAGTTCCGGTGTCCACTATTGCCGCCTCGCCACCACGCAC
>WHTL01000219.1 GCA_009377735.1 Acidimicrobiia bacterium | reverse complement strand
ACGACCAGGACTGCCACCACAATGAGAAGGGCGGTCGAGGACCGGCTGTTTCGACGAGCCGTCTCGGTTCGGTTCCGCGCCGTTGTGCGCATCCTCGTTATGGAGGTGACTGTCATTTGCTTTCACCCATCTCTTGGCGTTGCCTTCGGATCAGCCCAACCTCCTCGGTGAAACGGTCGCCTCGATGGGCGTAGGAGTCGAATTGATCAAAGCTGGCACCACCCGGTGCCAACAGAACGGTATCGCCCGGCTCGGCGATTGTGTTGGCAATCCGAACGGCGTCGGCAATATCGGTCGCCATCGTCCCCTCCTGCGCCGCGTCGACGAGATCGGGGCCGGAGGTCCCGAGTCCTATGACGTAGCGAACACCGGCTGCATAAGCCAGGGATACGTTGTCCAGTCCCTTGGCTAGACCACCCGCAATCAGGATCACAGAAGTTTCTGCAGCAATGGCTGCCAAGGCCGCGTGTGGATTGGTCGCCTTTGAGTCATTGACCCAGCGCACCCCATCGATCTCCGCCACCAGGGTTCGCCGGTGGGTATCAGGTCGAAACGACCGCATAACCTCCTCGACGGCGGTGGCGTTGGCGCCGACATCAAGTGCAAGAACGGCGGATATTGCCAGATTCGAGAGGGATGGAGGATCGGATAGGACCACGTCGGAGAGGGCAACCGTGACCGGCCCAACGCGCAACACATCCTCCTCGACGCCCCAGCCGTCGTCGGGGCGACGACGCCCTGATACTGCAATGGTGCGAGCCGGAGCACGTTTCACCAGCCGGGCCGCACCGGGATCGTCGGCGTCATAGACGCAGATCTCGTCAGAGGTCTGGTTCTCGAAGATGCGTGCCTTGGCGTTCTCATAGGAGGTCATGTCGCGATGCCAATCGAGATGGTCGGGGGCGACGTTGAGCACCGCGGAGGAGACCGGATGGAACTTGTCTATGTTCGCCAGTTGGAAGCTGGAGACCTCCGCCACCGCTACCTCGGTGTCGCTACCGACGGCCCCCGAAAGGGGATCGCCGACATTGCCGACGGCAACCACATCGACCCCCGCCTTTTGCAACATCAATGCGGTGGCCTGGGTAACCGTGGTCTTGCCGTTCGTGCCGGTGATTGCCACCACCGGCTCTTCAAGATGGCGGTAGGCGTACTCGATCTCACTCCACAAGGGGATTCCTCTGTCCACTACCGACCTGATCATGGGGTCGTCCTCCGGTATCCCGGGGCTGGCCACCACCACGTCACAATTCTCCAGGAGCCCGGGGGTCAGGGTCGATGAGACCGCCACCTCGGTTGAACCCTCGTAATGCCCCTCAGGGTCAACGACGGTCACGGCATCGCCCATTCGGTGTGCAAGATCGACTGCCGCCCTTCCGGAGATACCGGAGCCAAGAACGAGAACCCTCATCTCAGCAACCCACCGGTAGAGATGAAGTCGGCATAGAAGAATCCAAGACCAAGAGCGACGCCAACTCCGGTGAGTATCCAGAACCGCACCACCACCGTCGTCTCCGGCCAGCCTGCCAGATCGAAATGGTGATGGATGGGTGCCATACGGAAAACCCGTTTACCGGTCGCCTTGAACACCGCCACCTGGATGATCACGACAGGGTCTCTGCCACATAGATCCCACCAAGGACCACGAGAAGAAGATGGGTGTCCGTCAGCAGGGCGAGTGCTGCGATCACCCCGCCGATTCCCTCGGATCCGACGTCACCCATGATGATCTGTGCGGGGGCCGCATTCCACCAAAGGAAACCGAGGAGGGCGCCAAACATGGCCGCGGCAACGATGGCGAGATCGAGAGGATCCACCGCGTTGTAGAAGTCCGGATTCCTCCATTGCCAGAAAGCGATGATGGTGTAGGCCCCAATTACGAGGGCTCCCGAGCCACTGGCGAGCCCGTCCATTCCGTCCGCCAGATTCACACCGTTGGCTGCGCCGGTGAGCATGACTAGGACCAAGACCACGAAGAACACCCCGAGATCCACCCCGAGAGGTCGCACAAAGCTGATCTGGGTTGAGATTCCGGCCGTTGTCGCCGAGTAGGCGAAGATCCCGGCGACGACGAGCTGACCGAGGAATTTCGGCGCCTTGCCCAGGCCGAGGCTGCGGCGATTGGAGACCTTGAGATAGTCGTCGACCAAGCCGACGGTTGCCATGCCTAGAAGAGCGAATATCGCCAGGAGCCCACCTGGGTCGAGCGGCTCCAGATCAAAGGTCAATCCGGTGGTGGGCCGCCACAGCCTCACATGTGACAAGAAGTACCCGGTGACGGCGGCGAGAACGAACACGATTCCACCCATAGTGGGAATACCTTGTTTGTGCCCGTGTTGGGGAAGGATCTCATCTTGGATGAACTGGCCGATACGACGTCGTCGCAACGACTTGATGGCAAATGGCGTTCCAAAGATGCTTATCACCAGGCTGATCGCGGCGGCGAGAAGAAGGGAAATCAACGGGCACCCGGCCTCGAGGCGACGGCTTCACGGGCAACGAGACGGTCGTCGAACGGTGCCACCGCACCGGCAATCTCCTGACCGCGCTCGTGACCGCGCCCGAGGATGAGGACGGTGTCGCCCTCCCTGGCGCTTGAGATAATCTCGTTGATGGCCGCCCGGCGGTCTGTGATGCGGTAAAAGGTCACCTCGGGTGGGATTCCCGATGCAACGGCGTCGATGATCGCCTCGGGATCCTCCGTACGGGGGTTGTCGGAAGTGACGTATACAAGGTCCGCCTCGGAGGTGGCGGCTCCCATTGCCGGTCGTTTGAGTCTGTCACGGTCACCTCCTGCGCCGATGAGGGCGAGGACACGACCTGTGGTCACGGCTCGCGCAAAAGAAATGGCCGCTGCGATACCGTTCGGCGAGTGGGCGTAGTCGACGATCACACTAAAGGGGACATCATCGGAGATGGCCTCAAAGCGCCCGGGGATCTGTGGCAATGCCTCCAGACCGTCCACGATCTCGGCGGTCCCCAGCCCCAGGACGTGCACGGCGGCTGCCGCCACCAGTGCATTCTCGACATTGAAGTCTCCACCAAGGGGCAGGTTCACCCGGGCTGTCTCCCCGCCGATGTGGATGTCGAAAGCGGTCCGTTCCATCGAGCGGTCGACGACATGGCCCCAGACGTCGGCCGTCGTGTCCGCAATTGAGACCGTGGTGGCAGCCACATTTGTCGTCTCCAACAACTCTCGGCCACGGGGATCGTCGATCCATATCACGGCTTGCTCGCTTCTCTTCGGATCGAAGAGGAGCTTCTTGCACTCGAAGTACTCGTCGATGGTGCCATGAAAGTCGAGGTGGTCCTGGCTGAGGTTGGTGAATGCAGCTACGGCAAAGCGGGTGGCATCGACCCGCCCAAGGTCCAGTGCGTGGGAAGAGACCTCTGCTGCCACGATGTCGACGTCTCTCTCCACCATCAGGGCGAGAAGTCGTTGCAGGTCGGTTGCCTCCGGGGTGGTACGCACATTGGGTATTTCGTCTCCGTCGATACGTGTGTTGATGGTCCCGATCAAGCCAGACCGACGACCACTGTGCTCGACAATCGCCTCCAACATGTGGGTGACCGTCGTCTTCCCGTTTGTTCCGGTTACACCTATGACCTGCAGACGCCGCGATGGGTTCCCATGGATCTCGGCGGCAACCGTGGGCATCGCTCTACGACTGTTCTCGACGATGATCTGGGGTCGATCCACCGAAACAGCGTGCTCCACCATCAGAGCCGGAGATCCGCTGTCCGCAGCAGCGTCCACAAAATTGTGTCCGTCGGAGGTGAAACCGGTCACCGCGATGAATAGGGTGCCGGGTCCCGCCTGACGGGAGTCGTGGGTGGCATCCGACACCGTCACGGTTTCCTCACCCTCGACAATCCCCCCAACCAGCTCGGCGAGATGGGCGAGATTCTCAGCCATCGGGGGTGACTCCCATTCGGTGGAGCGCCTGCTCCATGACTTCGCTAAAAACAGGGGCAGCGGCCGTCGCGCCGAAGCGCGCTTTGGTCTTCGGTTCATCCACCACCACACCAACTACCACCTTTGGGTCGTCGATGGGTGCCAAGCCCACAAAGGAGGCAGTGGTCTCATTGGTGTAGTTGCCGTTCTCGTCGATCTTGTTGGCGGTTCCGGTCTTCCCACCGACCCGGTAACCACTGACCTTGGCGTTCGAGGCGGTTCCGGATTCCACGACACCGGCGAGGAGCTCCCTCACCGTGGCCGCGGTCTCCTCGGAGACCACCCTTCGTGTTTCCGGCTGGACCTCCACGATGGAACCATCGGCGTCGACCTTGTCGGTGACGATGTGGGGTTGTGTCCATACCCCGTCGTTCCCGATGGCCGCATACGCCGTTGCCATCTGGAGGGGGGTCGCGGCGACTGTGTAACCGATCGACATGGACGCAATGCAGACCTCACACGAGGCATCGTCGTTATAGGCGCCGGCCGCCTCACCACTCAGATCTATCCCCGTAGTCGTGCCGAAACCGAACCGCTCCAGATATTCATACAGCGTCTCGGGTTCGAGTCTCTGGCCGATCTTGATGGTCCCGACATTGGAGGAGCGGGCAATTACCTCGCTGACCCTCATGCTCTCAGTGGGATGGGGTGCTGCATCGGAGTAGCACCCGTAGATGTCGTCGGTACCTGAGGCACACGCACCGGGATTGATCTCGATCCGGGAAGCGACCGAGGGGATAACGGTATTGGCCTCAACCACATCCGAGTCGAGGGCCGCCGACACGGTGACCATCTTCTGAATCGAACCAGGCTCGTACTGTCCCCTGACCACGAAATTAGAGAACGGGTTGCCCTCGGCGTCAAGACGCGTCTCGGGGTTGAAAGCCGGCGCTCCTGCCAAGGCAAGCACCTCGCCGGATTCCACGTCCAACACCACGATCCAACAGGCCGTCGCTTCGGTTCTTTCCCGTGCGGCACGACATGACTCCTGGGCGGAGTACTGCAGTGGCAGATCGATCGATGTCACCAGATCGAGACCCGGCACCGGAGGCACCTCCTCCCGACGCCCCTGCGGAATCGGGTTCCCGAGACGATCGCGTTCATAAAGGATGGAACCCGGCGTCCCCCGGAGGACATCGTCACAGTCATCCCGCTCACCATCGTCCTGGTTGCACCCATACTGGTACTCGAGACCCTCATTTCCGTTGCCATCGATATCCACATAGCCCACCACTTGGGCTGCGGAGTCGCCCGCGGGGTACTCCCGCGATGCCTCGGTCTCGGTGAAGACACCCGCGAGACCGATATCCATGACCTGGGTAGCGATCTCGGGTTCGACCTGACGGGCCAGATAGACGAAGTTCCCACCGGACTGGAGCCTTTCGAGGATGGGCTCCCACGGCTGGGCGGTGATAATCCCGACCTGTTGGGCCGTGAGAACGGGATCCTTCACCTCGTTCGGCACCGCATAGATGCTTTGGGCATCCACCGTCGTCGCCAACAAGTCACCGTTTCGGTCGAAGATCGTGCCCCGTTGCGGTGGAAGTGTTCGCTCCACCATTCGCTGGCGGTCTCCCAATTCCCGCAGCTCATCGGCCTTGACCACCTGCACCTGGAAGAGCCGGTATCCGAGCCCCACCCATGCCAGGACGAAGATGACGATCACCGAAACCATCCGAATGGTCGTCGTGTTCAGTCGACGACCCGCCCCGCGCCCGGGCATTAGTGCTCCCCAGCGGAAGACGCCGCCATCTCTGGGGCTTCGTCGACTGAATCCTCGTATCCGGAGTCAATGATCGGGGTGTCGAAGGTGCTGGCTCGCTCCACCCCGCGGGGAGCCTCGACTACGTCCTCGACCACCAGGGGACGGCGCTCCTCGGGCACCACCAGACCAAGTCCTTCGGCGAGTGGGGCGACCCGTACGGGGCTCTCCTTACGCGCCACCTCAAGCTCGAGTTGTTCATTGGTCGCCCGAGCCTCCTCGATGGCCGTGTTGAGACGACTCAGCTCCAATGCGGATCGATCGAGAGCGGTTCGGGAGAAAGCCAGACCGAACATTGCTATCGCAAGGACGATGACCAGGGCGAACCATGGGGCGATAACTGGCCTGCTGCGTCGCTTGGAGCCGGGAATGCTCCGCAATCCGGGGCGGGCGCGGATCGACTCACGTAGCGGTGAGGTTGTCATGATGCGATCCTCTCGGCCACCCGCAGCTTGGCCGATCGCGCCCTCGGATTCTGGGCAATCTCATCGGCACTGGGAGTTTTTGGTTTCTTGGTCAGGATCTTCAGTTCCGGTTCTCGTCCACAGACGCAGACGGGTAGATCCGGCGGACACACGCAACCGGTGGCCCCATCCACGAAACGTCTCTTTACGATCCGATCCTCCAACGAGTGGTAGGAGATGACCACACAGCGGCCACCAGGGCCCAGGATCTCGATGGCGGAGTCGAGACCGGCCCGAATCGAGTCGAGCTCGTCGTTCACTGTCATGCGGAGTGCTTGGAAGGTGCGTCGTGCAGGATGGCGACGATCGGGTCGACCCCCGGCAACGGCGACTTCGATAACTGCCGCCAGCTCGGTTGTGGTCGT
>WHTL01000304.1 GCA_009377735.1 Acidimicrobiia bacterium | reverse complement strand
CTCGACGACGCGTTCCAGAGCCAGCCGGGTCTGCGCGTAGGTGTCGCCTGGGTGTAGGGCCGACCCGTCCGGGCCATGAGCAGTGGTGCCGCTGACCACGATCCGTCCTCCCCGGCGGACACCCCGGGAATATCCGGCCACAGACTCCCAGGGACTGCCGTCTCGGTAGCGGGTGGGGTCACTCAATCCTGACCGAAGGTGAAGGTCTCCAGCGTGGTGATCTCACTGCCATCGAACTCCCACACCTCGTAGATGGCGGACCCGGGATCGCCATTCTCGTCGAGATCGATCGGACCCCACGCACCTTCGTAGTCGATTTCCTCACCGTTGAGGATGGCAGCCACGGCGTCCCCGAGATTCTCAAACGTGTACTGCTCTCCAGGAGGGCCCGTAACCGACTGCAGATGGTCGGCGATATCGCTGCCTTCGGAGGAGCCGGCCTCCAGTGCCGCCAGAAACGCCACGATCGTGGCGTCGAAGGACGAACCCTCGAACCCGGTGAGGTCGGCATCCGGGGCCCGCTCTGTGAACAGTTCATCGAATGGTGCCCGGGCAGGTGCGCCCTCCGACGTGGGAGCTGTGCCACGCAGACCCGCCAGGGCGTCGGCACCTATTTCATTGAGACTGTCCTGGTTACGCATCGCCTCGGTCATGAAGGTCAGAGTGGGATCCCAACCTCCTGCGCGGACGAGAGAGGGTCCGAAACGGGCGAAGGTCTCGGGGAAATCGATGATGACCCAACCGTCGGGCTCACCAGACACGAGCTGTTGGGCCTCGGTGTCGAAGGTAGGGGCGTCGGGGTTCCAAGTCAGGCTCTCGCCGACCTCCCCGCCCAGCTCGGTGAACCGGGCTTCGAACAGTTCCTGGAGGGCGGTGCCGAAAGCATCGTTACGGGCACCAACATTGACCGTTGCCCCCTCACCGAACTCGTTGAAGACGGCGTCACCCAACGCTTCACCCTGGAGGACGTCCGATGAAAGGATCCGGTAGACGAGGTTGTCATCCTCGAGGTCGGTGATACCGGGCGCGGTGGAGGTGGGGGAGATGAGAACCACCCCGTTCGGGATCGCCACCGACTCGGCGATGGCGATCGTCACATTCGAAGCCATCGCCCCGATGATTACGTTGACACCGTCGGACTGGACCAGTTTCGTGGCCGCTTCCACACCGGGTCCCTGGGCGGTCTGGCCATCCTCGGTGGCGGCCAGCGTCACGGTTACGCCGCTTACGCCCTGCTCTTCCAGGGCGGTGTTGATCTCCTCGACCGCGATCCCCGCTGCTTCCGTCAGCGAGGGCCCGAAAGCGGCCAGGTCGCCGGTGAGGGGGAGGACGGTTCCCAGAGTGAGATCGAAGGACACATCGGAACCTCCGCCAGCCGTTCCCTCGGTGGCTGAGTTATCCGAAGCCGCAGCCGAGGTAGTTGCTGCTTCCGTCGTGGGCGCCGCCGTGGTCGGTGCCTCCGTCGTCGCGGTGGTTTCGTCGCTTTCTTCACCCCCATCTCCACAAGCGGCGAGGACGACAGCGAGTATCACGAGGAGAGTGAAGGCGGGCCGGATGGACATGGATCCTCCTGCAGAAGGGCGGCTGGGGCGGAGACGTATACTACCCGGACCGGACCGCCCCCCGAGCAGCGGGGGACGGTACAACATTCCCAATCTGCGCACCGGAGACCAGCCTCCTAGTGGACGACACATCCCCATCCCAGCCCGACATGGAGCTGTTCGACATCCGTGTCACCGTCGAGCGGATCGAGGGTCGCTCGGTCTGCGGCCTCCAGGTCGGTGACTACTTCGAGGTCACCAACAGCAACGAGCTGCGGATTCCCGAAAAGCAGCACTTCTGCATTTATGCGCTGCAGGCGGTGATGCCCATGATCCCGGCCAAGCAACGGAAGCTGCCCGAGGGTGATTGGATGGAAAAGGACTCCCTCGTGTGCTGTCCTGATCCCGACGAGCGCGTGGTGATGAGGATCGACCGGATCGGAACCACCCAGCTTCGTTCCACAGATCTCACGTGACCCATCCCTTGATTGGGCTCGGTTTCCAGAGCGATAAGACGCCAGGGGAGTATGTCAGGCTTGCCCGCACGGCCGAGGAGGCGGGGGTCGACGTTCTCTCCGTCTACGGCGACTTCGGATATCAGCCGCCGATCGTCCCCCTCACCCTCATGGCCGAGGCGACAGAAAGGGTTCGATTGGGGCCGGCATGCCTCAACCCCTACTCACTCGCCCCACACGAGATCGCCGGCCAGACAGCAGCCCTAGACCTGGTCTCCGAGGGGCGCGCCTATCTGGGTTTGTCACGGGGAACCTGGTTGGGAGCCGTTGGCATCGATCAGCCGCTGCCCATCACGACCATGCGTGAGACCGTGGAGGTGGTGCGAAGACTGCTACGTGGTGATGATCGCGGCTTCCACGGCGACGTCTTCCGTCTTGAGCCAGGGACCAGCCTTTCCTATGAGCCCGCCCGGGTGGATGTTCCCGTGACGCTCGGCTCCTGGGGTCCCCGCACCCTGGCATTGGGGGGAGAGGTCGCCGAGGAGGTGAAGGTGGGAGGCAGTGCCAACCCCGACATCGTCCCCTGGGTTCGCGAACAGGTCGAGCGGGGTTGTCAACGTGCCGGTCGTCCGGTCGACGCCGTCGGGATATGCGTGGGCGCGGTAACGGTGGTCGACCCTGACGGCGACGTCGCTAGGGACCTCGCCCGCCGGGAGGTGGCGATGTATCTGGCGGTGGTGGCGGATCTGGATCCAACCTTCGTCGTCGACCAGGAGGTGCTGGATGAGGTCCGCTTCCGGGTGTCCGAGGGACGGCAGGAAGAGGCAGGGAAGGCCATCCCGCCGGAGGTGCTGCGCCGCTTCGCGTTCGCCGGGACACCCGCGGAGGTGGCTGCCCATGCCGAGGCGGTGTTTGCGGCGGGAGCACAACGAGTGGAATTCGGGACACCCCACGGAATCGTCCACGAAGAGGGGGTACGGCTCATTGGGGAGCGCGTAGTACCCGCCTTCCGCTGATCCGACCATGACCGAGTTCCTCCAGCTGAGCGTGAACGGCCTGATGACGGGATTCATCCTCGCTATCGGGGCGGTGGGCGTGACCATGGTGCTGGGTGTGCTGCGACTACTCCACGTCGCCCACGGAGACACCATCGCGTTCGGAACCTATATGGGGCTTCTGTTCGCGGGGTTGTTCGCAGACAGTCTCGCGGCGGCGCTGGTCGGAGCAGCGGTCGCCACCGCCCTGTTCGCGGTGGTCAGCGACTACCTGCTGTGGCAGCCGCTACGTCGGCGGGGAGCAGGAATGGTCAGTCTGCTCCTAGCGTCGATCGGTCTAGCGCTGATTCTCCGCCACGCGATCTTCTGGATAGCAGGAGCCGATCCGAGACAGTTCCCCATCGACCTCATGGCCGTGTACGAATTCGGCCCCGTCCGTCTCTCCCACGGACAGATCATCGCCCTCCCCGTGGCGCTGGCCGGTGTGGTCGCCCTGGCGTGGCTCTTCGCCCGGACCAATGCCGGGAAGCGGATGCGTGCCCTCTCCGATGATTCCTCCCTGGCTGCGGTCGCCGGTGTGAACGTGCGTCGCACCATCGTCGTCATCTGGGCCGTGTCGGGCGCGCTGGCGGGTGTGGCCGGGGTCCTGCAAGGGCTGGTGCAGAACTCCTTCAATCCCAACCTTGGGTTCCAGTTGTTGCTACCGGTGTTCGCTGTGGTGGTCCTCGGTGGTATCGGGAGTGCCTATGGCGCTCTCGCCGGGGGAGTGCTCCTCGGTTTTGTGATGGAGGTGTCAACGTGGAGCGCCCTCGCCGGTGGCGTCCCGCCCAGCTACAAACAGGTGGTGGCATTCGCCGTGTTGATCTTGATGCTGATCCTGCGACCGCAGGGCCTCCTCGGTAGGGCTCGGCTGCGATGAGTGCAATCCTCGACCCCGAGTTCTGGTTCTTCGTGGCGGCGACCGCCGGGACGTACACCGTGTTCGGGCTCGGATTACAACTACAGTTCGGCTACGCCGGGCTCCTCAACTTCGGTCATGTGGCATTCATGGCTATTGGCGCCTACTCGATGGCCATCCTGGTGGTGCAGGTCGGGCTGAATCTGTGGGTGGCAGCGCTCTTCGCCCTCCTGGTAGCCGTTCCCTTCAGCCTCCTCCTTGGCCTACCGACCTTGCGTCTGCGCGCCGACTACCTGGCGATCACCACCCTCGCTTTCAGTGAAATCGTCCGTTTCGTGGCGATCAACGAAGAATGGTTGACCGGTGGCAGCCAGGGCACCATCAACCTGGCAGGCGTAGGCGTGGCCGCCAGCTACGACGGGGAATGGCTGGCCTTCGTGGAGACGGTGCGGGCGGGGATCGAGCCGGTCGTCGGTGATCTCGCCACCCGGAACTCCGCCATGATGCTGATCGTATGGACGGTGGCGCTGGTCGCCATTGTCGTGGTGCAGTATCTGGTCAAGTCGCCCTGGGGTCGGGTCCTCACAGCGATCAGAGAGGAAGAGGATGCGACCGCGGCGCTGGGCAAGAACGTTTTCCGGTTCAAACAACAGGCCTTGGCGATAGGGTCCGTGCTTGGAGCCCTGGCGGGTCTGCTGCACGCCTTCCAGTTCTCCTTCTTCAGCCCGGCCGACTTCCTGCCCCTGGTCACCTTCTTCGCATGGATGGTGGTCATCTTGGGTGGCACGGGCCGCAATTGGGGTGTCCCGATAGGTGCAGTTGTCTTCTCGGTGCTGTTCGCCGGGACCCGATTCCTCGACTTCGCTCCCTTGTCATGGCTGGAGCCGGCCGAGCGGGCTTACCTGCGGATGATCGTCATCGGACTCCTGCTCATCCTGCTCATGCTCTACCGACCCCAGGGAATCATG
>WHTL01000357.1 GCA_009377735.1 Acidimicrobiia bacterium | reverse complement strand
GGCGAATCTCATGAGGTAACAGTTGTGGAAGACCTCGGCGGCCCGGGTCTCCGATTCGAAATACTCACTGGTTCCGGTAGCCACGGCACGATCGCCATCGACTGTAAAGACGGTGTAATGCGCCTCCCACGAGTCTGGCTCGTCCTGGTCGTCCATCCAGGCAGCCACGATCTCCTCGACCCCCGTGGCCGTGTGTTCGGCTCCCCATGGGGCGAAGTGGTAAACCGCGTTATCGCTGAACAGCGCCGCGATGAGTTCCTTTTCGTTGCGCCGCCATGCCTCGATATAGCGGTCGAGCCATTCCTGTACTTCTTCACGTTCCATTTGGATGACCCTACCTCGCCAGATTGATCAACCGGCGGTGTAAACAAGGGCGACATTCGGTCATCGCAATCGCGTCAATCTTCGGCAATGCGGACCCAGTCGGCGACACGCAACAGGGGGGTTACTGAGGAACGGACGACCGAGGTGACGGTTGCCACCACGCATAGTGCGGCGGTTCCGAGGACCAGATACATCACCAGCAGCTGGATCAAGACGGCGTCCACCGGGTCGACACCGGCGAGCAGGAGACCAGTCATCGCCCCGGGGAGTGCGATCAGCCCAACCACCTTGGTCCTCTCCACTTGTGGCATCAGGGCGATACGCGCTGCCCTTGGCGACATGAACCGAACGACTCCCCGCCGATCGAATCCGGTGGCGAGCAGTGCCTCCAGCTCACCGACCCGCTCTCGTGACATCTCCACCGACCGATTGACACCGAGGACCGCCGAGGGAACGGCGTTCCCGATCGTGATACCCACGACCACCACGAGTGAGACCGCGTCGTACTCGATAACACCCAACCCGAAGGTGACGGCAATGCTGACGATCGCCGAGAAGCCAACCGCCACTCCTGCGGCAACTGCCAGACCCGGGATGCCCGACCCGACCTGGCGGTAAACGACGACCGTTGCTATCACGGCCATCGCCACCACCCACCCCCATGCCCAGTACTCGGCCCGTGTCGACCCGAAGATCAGAGCGAACAAGAACCCAACGGCTAGGAGCTGGACGGCCGCCCTGACCGCAGCCTTCACCACTTCCCATTCGATCCGCAAACCCCACCACCAGCTCAAAATGAGGGCGAACATCACGAGTGAGAGGGCGGCAACCACGGTGGGCCAGCTGGTGACGTTGGAGACCAACGAAGCTTGAACGATCGCAGTCATGGACATGATTCTCCCAGGTGCGCCAGATCCTCCGCTGGTTTTCAGAGGGTGACGTAGACCCGTGCCGAGATGAAGGGTCCTAGACCCACCCGATCCTTGTTGTCGACCATGACGGTGATGGTGCCGTCGGGCAGCCGGCCGACGGTTTCGACCTTGGCGCCGGGTCGGAGCCCGTTGACATCTAGGTGGTGCATGATGTCGTCGTCTAACTCGAGTTCCTCGGAGATTCTCTCCAGGACCGCAGGCTCGTCACCTAGATCGCTGAGTGGCAGCACCGGTGGGGGTCGATACCCGGCTCCGGGAATGGGGTTGCCGTGGGGGCAGGTCTTCGGGTCGTCGAGTTTCTCCCACATGGCCTTCTCGACGTCGTCGGAGATGGCGTGCTCCCAGATCTCCGCCTCGGCATGCACCTTGACCCAGGGGAGGCCCAGCACCTCGGTGAGGAATCGTTCCGCCAGACGATGCCTGCGCACCACGACTTCCGCCAGATGGCGTCCGGAATCGGTGAGATTGATCTCGTCATCGATGACGACCAAACCCTCCTCGGCCATGCGATGCACCATCTCGGACACCGCGGAGCGGCTCACCCCGAGCCATTCCGAGACCCGAGCCTGGATTACGGGGAGGTCGGCTTCGTGGAGCTCGAAGATGGCGGCGGCATACTCCCTATATGCCGATGGGTAATCGGTCAGGTCTGATTCGGGCACCTCCCAATCGTATCGCACCGAGATCGATTGCGAACCTTCCCTATGCGAACAGGTCGGCGGCGATGGTGGGGTCGTCCCATGCCGGAGCAGAGGGGACGAAGAAGAAACCACCTCCGAGGGGTCGGATGTACTCCTCAAGGGGTTCCCCGTCGAGATGTCGCTGCACGGTGAGGAATCCCGCCTCGAGGCTGCGTTGGTAGGCGATGAAGATGAGACCTTGTTCGAGCTGGTCGTTACCGTCGAGACCGTTGGAGTAGTTGAAGCTGTGGCGCAGGATGCGATGCTCATCGGCTCCTGCCGTCCTCGGATTCGCCCGGGCGATGTGGCTGGTCAGTTCGTCGCCGATTGAAGGCTCGTCCGTCTCCCTGTCCTTCCCCAGTGGCGCACCCGAATCGCGATGGCGACCGAAGATGCTTTCCTGCTCGCTGAGACGGATGCGATCCCAGAACTCCACCATCATGCGGATTATCCGGGTCGCCTGATAGGTACCACCTACCGTCCATTCCGGTTCATCGTCCTCGGGTTGGACCCACACCAGCCGATCCATGGCGTCACGGTCGCCGGGGTCGATGTTCGAGGTGCCGTCCTTGAATCCCATAAGGTTTCGAACGGGCGCTCTACCAACCTCGACGGGTCTCTCGATCCGGTTGAAGCCTTCCTGCATCCACCTGGGAAGGAGACGTCCTCGGGTGTTGCGCCGGATCTGGCGCAACATGTGAACGGCGGCATCGCTCGAATCGGCCCGAATGGTGAAGGCGAGGTCACCATGGCTTCGCTCGGGTCGCACGAGATAGTCGTTTTTGAACTTGGGCATCGGGAGCAGTTGCGAGGGGGCCTGCTCGGCGAGACCGAAACGTCCATCGAACAGGGAGTGACCCAACCCGACCACCACTCCAGTGGAGGTCGGTGGGGGATCGGGACCGAGGAGGCCTGTGTCCACGGGCGGGAACCCCGTGTCCCGGTCATGGTATGGCCGGCTATCCATACCCTGTTCGATGATCTCACCGAGGTCCTCCATCAGGGCGGCCAGCTCGGCTCGACCATCAACCCGCACATCGAAGGCGGCCACTATCCCCGCAGGGGCGGCGAGTGCCGAGACACCAGCCTGATGATCCCCGCGAAACGGGAGAAGGGAGGATTCCAGTTGCCCGTCGGGGTCGCCACTCAGCCTCACTCCGGCGAAACCGGCGGAGGCACCAACCGCCGCCGCACCACCGGTGCGGAGGAAGGATCGGCGGGTTATCCCAGTTTTCTTGTCCTTCTCCGACATCGATAACGCCCGTTACTCGAGACCGAGGGTGCCGTTCAGCAGCGACAACGACTCGGCGAGCTGGCCCAGATCTGCGGCCAAAATGCCTCGTTGCTCCTCAGTCACTTCGTCGTAGTGAACATAGCCCTCTTCGAAGGACCCGAATTGGGAGAGGTCGTCGTTCAGCGTCGCGAACTGCGATTCGATGGTCGTTAGCAATTCGGGGTCGGCCTCTTCGAGCGCTGGCGCGAGCAGATCGACGAGGGCCTCGGCCCCTTCGACATTCGCCTTGAAGTCGTAGAGGTCGGTCCCCGAGTAACGATCCTCCTCCCCGGAGAGCTTGCCGTCGGGGGCGGCCACCTCTTCGATCAGCTCCTGGGCGCCCACCGTAAGCACACCAGGAGGGAGCTCCAGATCGGGAACGGCCGCGGCCAACGACTCCAGATCGGCCTCGAGCCGATCGGCGATGGGTCCGACTTCGCTCACATCCTCCAAGGTCCACAGGTGGTACTCGTGACGATGCCACCCGCTGAATTCAGGGTCCTCGGGCCCCTCGTAGTCGTCCTCACGGGCATCGACAGCGACATCGATGTCTTCTATCAGGCCGGCGATGGGCTCGATCCGCTCCCAGGAT
>WHTL01000368.1 GCA_009377735.1 Acidimicrobiia bacterium | reverse complement strand
CTCAGACGAGACACCCTCCTCCGGAAGACTTCCCGAATCCTTCTTATTCGTCATCATGGTCCTTTCAAGGACCCTGACTCCAACCCGTCAGAGTCCACTATCACAGACCACCCCTCTTACACAGAGGATCTGACACGCCCTATCCCGACGGCACCACTCCCCCGTGCTGCCTGATTGAAGTCACGCCATGCCCAGCGGTGACCGGCAGAACTGGCGCGGGCGTAGTCCTCCAGGGTTTGGGCCGATGTCCAATACTGGGTGACCATCACCATCCTCCCCGACCAGAACATCTTGGAGCCCAGGAATCCCGGCATCCTTCTGGTTTCCCGTACCAGCCGGGGAAGAGCCACCATCACCGGCCACCACTTTCTTACATCTCGGAGCCTGTTGATGCGGAAGCCCACATGGAGCACGGCCAACTCACCTTCGAAGTCGGCAATGAAGCGGAGGGGGGTGCCCCCTTCTCGGTCGGGCATC
Organism: Acidimicrobiia bacterium; assembly: GCA_009377735.1. Taxonomy (GTDB): domain Bacteria; phylum Actinomycetota; class Acidimicrobiia; order Spongiisociales; family ZC4RG35; genus WHTL01. The sequence continues at coordinate 3,151 of WHTL01000368.1, read as the reverse complement.
GACCACTACGTTAGAGGTAGCGGCCGGTTTCCCGTCAGTCGACTATGTCGGCGCCGTACCTAAGGCCCTACTTTTTGTCGCCTCCGAAGATGTCATCGACATCGGGCACACCCCCGGTGTCGACGTCGCCTTGTGGCGAGCCGCCCTTACCGGCAAGATCACCAAGCCCGCCGCCACCCAACATGTCGAAGAGTCCACCCAGATCGGGCATACCGGACCTACCGCTGCTGGCTTCACCACCGAGAAGGTCACCGAGACCGCCCAGGTCACCGAGGACGCTGCCATCGCTGTCCCCCGCCTTGGGTGAGCCCATCTTCTTGGTGAGCCAACTCATAACCAGGGGTGCCAGGAGCGGGAGGAGCTTGGAGAACAAACCCCCACCCTTGCCGGTCAACCCACCGAGTTGTTTCTCCACTTCTCCTGTCTGATCCCCGAAGAGGTGTCCCAGGATTCCCATTCCTGCTTGGGGGTCGACTGCGGCGAGGGGGTCGGCACTCTCTATGAGATCGGCACCATGATCCCGCTCCAGAGCCGTGGCCAGGGAACGGGCGCCGTCCTCGGACTGAGCCTCGGTCGACAACCCCTGTGCCAGAGTTGGCACAGCGGCCTCGACGGCTTGTCTGGCCGACTCCGGGTCAGTGCCGAGCTGAGTGGCCAGAGCATCGAGATCCACCTGGTTGAGGATGTCGTTGACCATTTCGGACATGGGAGACGTCTCCTGTCTCGAGGTGTCACCATCCTACGCCCATCCGACCCGTCACGTCGGGGATCACCGGATCCTGGCCTTGTCGGATATAACCTCCCAGTATGAGAGTTATCGACGCCGTGGAGGACTTCCTGGCATATCTGGAGGTGTCGAAGCCGTCCGCACACACCGTGAAGGCATATCGGACCGATCTAGTGGCAGTGGTCGATGTGGTATCCCAGCAGACGGGGGTCGATGCTGAGGGGCTGGAGGTCTCCGCATTCGACCTATCCACCCTCCGTCGGGCGTTCGCGCTGCGATCCCGTGATCTGGCTGCGTCATCGCTTGCCCGCAGCCACACCACCTGGAATCGCTTCTTTCGTTTCCTCCGCTCCGAGGGCATCGTGGAAGTCAACCCCATGGACGAGATCGAGCGGGCACGTATCCCCTCTTCCCGGCCCAAGTCGATCGACGTTCCGGACGTTGCGGCTCGCATCCTGGCCGCCGCCGCCGATCCGGAGCCAAAGGCTCGGGCGGTGTGGCCGGCGAGGGACGTCGCCGTCGTCGCACTTCTGACGACTACCGGGCTCCGTCTTGCCGAAGTGGTCTCGCTCGATATCGGGTCGTTCTCGGGACGGAGCGGGGAACGGCAACTCTCTGTTGTTGGCAAGGGCAACAAGACGCGGACGATCCCTGTGAGCGACCGGTTGGTGGATCTGATCGAGGGATATCTCAAGGAACGCACCGAGCGTTTTGAGGGTCACGACCTCGAGGATTCCTCCACTCCCCTGCTCGTCCATCCCGTGTCCGGCAGGAGGGTCACCTCCCGTCAGATCCAGTATCTGGTGGAGCGGTTATATCGACGCTCCGGGCTACGGTCGTCGGTCCCCGAGGGAGCCCTGGTCCACGCCCTGCGTCACACCTTCGCCATGGACCTCCTCGACCACGGCGCCACCATCATCGAGGTGCAGAGACTCCTGGGTCACGCCTCTCTCAACACCACTCGTCGCTATCTCGACGCCCGCCCCGATGAGCTTCGAAATGCAGTGGCTTCCCTCGAGAGTGTTCGTGCCTTAGGAGATAAGGGATCGACGTAGAGGGCGTGTCGTCGTAGTCGATCCTGATTGGCGCGGCAGTCAGTCGGTGGCCACGCACATGGGGAAATTTGGTGTATCAAGAGAGTAAATTCCGACTCCTTGTGACACCAGACCTGATCTGGGTCGAGAAGTAGGAGGAGTGAAACGATGAGGATTTCAACGAAGGTCAGACTGGTGACCGTGGTGGCCGTCATGATTGCGGTTCCCACTTCAACCGCCTTTGCGGAGAGCGTGGTTTCCACCCCGGCCGTCGATCTCGACTCGTCTCAACCTGATGCAGCACCCAATCGTGTGCAGACCATCACGCCATCTGCCCTCCCCCAGGGTGATTGTGCAGGCGGAGAGATCTACGACGACGGAACGGCCGAGAACGGTTACTCGGGTGCCCCACCTACCGTATCGGACTTCCAAGGGGTGATGCTGTTCACACCTCTCGCCTATCCCACCGTCTACGACACGGTGTGTCTCGCCCTCGTCCGCGTTGGGCCGCTCCCTAACCTCCAATTCAGCATTCAGATCTTCGATGACGACGGCCCTGCTGGTGGGCCGGGAACTGTGCTGGCGGAGACGGCCATCCTCTCGGTCGACGATATCCCCGAGATTCCCGCCACCAACTGCCGGATGTATGAAGTCGACATAGCGGATCTTGGTGTGATTGTGCCGGATGGTTCTGTCTACATCGGAGTTCGTTGGAACCCGACCCTTTTTCCCTCCCGTTTTGTGTGCGCCGACGAGTCGATGACGACGCCGCTACGGCCGGGATTTATGAACTTCAACGCCGGTGCTGGCTGGGAGACGACGGAGTCTGTGTTCGCCAATTACAGGGCTCTGTTGATGCGGGCTGTCCGTGACCTTGACCCCCCCGAGACAGTGATCACGTCGGGTCCCGCCGATGGCTCGGTTATCACCGAGCCCACCGCAACCTTTGAGTTCGAGGCAGATGAATCCGCCACCTTCGGATGTAGCGTCGACGGATCTCCGTTCTCACAGTGTTCCGGCCCGGACACCCATAGCACCCCTGCCCTCACCGAGGGCACGCATGCCTTTGCGGTGAGAGCCACCGATATCGGAGGCAACACCGATCCCACACCCGACAGCAGGGCCTTCACGGTCGATGCCATCCCGGACCCCACTACCACCACGAGCCCGACGACCACCACCACCACCACCACCACCACCACCACGAGTCCGACCACCACGACCACGACGACTCCGGATCGTGACTTCTTCATCGATGACAACGATTCGATCTTTGAGGATGACATCAATGCTGAGGTGTTTCTGACTTAACCGCGGAGATCGTCCGTGAAATAGACCTAGTCACGGTGTCTCCTCGGGTTGGTTGGTGTTGTTCCGGCGATGGTGGGCG
>WHTL01000019.1 GCA_009377735.1 Acidimicrobiia bacterium | reverse complement strand
GGGCGAAGTTCACCACACCGGTGACGTTATAGATCATGACAAAGCCCACCCCGACCATCCCGTAGATGGCGCCCTGGGAGAGACCACCGATCAGATACTGGAGGAGCTCATCCACTAGGAGGCTGGTGTGCTCTGTTTGACCGGGATTGATCTCATTTAGGGGCGTCCCTTTCCGCTGGCGTCCTAACGGAGGACCCACTCCCCGTCGACGACCTCCAGCAAGACCAGATCCCCTTCGCCGAGACCCTGATGATCTTCGGCGCTCACCTCGAAGGTACCGGTCACCCCGACATACTCGTCCTGACCCTCGAGGGCAGCGATGACGGCTTCCGCCTCGGTAGACCCGGCCTCCTCGATGGCGGCTACGAGCATCCCTAGGGCGTCCCAGGCGTATCCCGCGAATCCCGACATCGCGCCGTATTCCGCCGTGTAGGAGGTACCGAAGTTCTGCAACACCTCGTATTGGGGGTCGTCCTCGGGAATCTGATCCCAGGCGAGCGTCTTGGGATGGATCACCAAGGCGCCGTCGGCAGCTTCACCCGCCAGCTCAACAAAGAGCTCTGCGCCCGCTCCAGCGTCGAAATACATCGGCAGCTCGACCCCCAGGCTTTCAACCGCCGATCTGCGGACGTTGGGTGCTCCCGGGGGAATTGCCCAAGTGACGATGGCGCCGGGACCGGCAGCCATGATATTGGTGAGCTGCGGACTCATGTCGTTGGCGTCGCCCTCGAATTTCTCGCTGGCGACGACCGTGACCGATCCCTCCTCGGCCAAGGTCCCGAAGGCATCAAGACCACTGTCGCCGTAGGGATTGTTGACCGAGATGAACCCGACATCGGTAATCCCCTCCTCTCCCAGATGCGCGACGATCTCCTCTGCCATCAACGAACCATTCTGGGCAGTCTTGAACACATTGGGCCGCTCCTCGACCGGTAAGACGATGGCATCCGAGGAGCCCATGGAGAAGACGGGGATACCGGACTCGAGGATCGGCTCCATGGCGGCGAGGGTGGTCGGTGAGGTACCGGGACCGATCATGGCGACCACACCCTCCTCTACCAACTGGGAGGTGAGAACGGCCGCCTCGGTCTGGTCGGTGCGATTGTCGACTACGCGCAACTCGATATGTCGACCCAGAACACCTCCGGCGTCGTTGATCTGTCCAACGAGAAGATTCAAGGCGTTGGCGTATGCCTCGCCTTGAACCGAGGCGCCACCAGATTGCTCGATGTTGGCTCCGATCAGAATCGGCTCCCCCTCACCTCCTGTTGTTCCGGTCGCATCTCCCCCAGCCGTGGTTTCCGTGTCCGCGCCCCCGCCGGTGGTTACGGCGGCGGCAGTAGTCTCCGCGCCCTCCTCTGCGGAAGCGGTGGTGTCGGACCCGGACTCCGGAGCAGCACACGCCCCCAGGACGGACAGCAAAGCCATCAAGATCAGGATTCGTCTCATTCCATTCCTCTTTCGAACGATTCCAAGCATGGCACAACTCCAACGTGCAGGTCGGTCTCTCTCTCTTGTTCCATCTACCCTGAACAGTGACCGTGGACCTGTCTCCGATATTCGACCCCAGGACCTACGAGAAGGAAGTTCCCTACGACCTTCTCGCCGAGGCGCGGGCAGCCACACCCGTCGTCCGTATTCCAGAGGCACCAATGATGGGCTGGCCCGAGGGCCCCGGTTACTGGGCCGTGTTTCGTCATCGGTCGGTGCGCAAGGTCCTCCGGGATACCGAACGATTCTCCTCAGCAATGGGTGGTACCCAGATCCGCGATCCCGACACCCCCGACGACCTGGCATATGTGCAGCGGATGATGCTGAACATGGATCCCCCCGAGCACACCAGGATTCGTCGCTTGCTGACCAGGTCGTTCACCCCGAGTGCGGTGAAAAGTCTCGAGAATGGCATCATCGATCGGGTGACCGCTCTGGTCGACGGGGTCATGGGGCGTAGTGAGTTCGACTTTGTGATGGACCTCGCCGCCGACCTGCCGGTGGCAACCCTGGCTCAGGTGATGGGTGTCCCTGAGGAAGATCGGTATCTGCTCTACGACTGGTCGAATCGGGTCATCGGTTACCTGGACGACGAATATGCGGCCAGTGATCACTTCACTCCCGGTGCAGGGGCTTCGGACATGGCCCGCCATGCCTTCGCCCTGAGACCGGTACCGGATGCGGAGGGCCAGCTCCCGAACCCGAGAAGTCGGGATGGAATGCCGGATCTGTACGGCTACGCCAACAGCCTGGCCGAGTACAAGCGGGACAACCCCGGCAACGATGTGATGTCGATCCTGCTGCGGGCACAGGACGAGGATGGAGCCATCACCAACGAGGAGTTCGAGAATCTGTTCTGGCTGTTCGCTGTCGCCGGAAACGAAACTCTCCGCAATGGGATACCTGGCGGGATGATGTGCCTGCTCCAGAACCCCGACGCCTACCGCGCCTTGCGGAATGACCCATCGGTGATGGACCAAGCCGTCGAAGAGATGCTGAGGTACTGGCCCCCTGTGATCCATTTTCGCAGGACCGCAACGACTGATACCGAAATCGATGGCGTGGATATCGCCCGCGGCGACAAGGTGGTGGTGTATCACGCCGCAGCCAACCGAGATCCCGAGGCTTTCGACCATCCCGACGTTTTCGACATCACCCGCTCCCCCAATGATCATGTCTCTTTCGGCTTCGGTGCCCACTTCTGTCTTGGTGCATATCTAGCCCGCACCCAGATGCAGACCATCTTCACTCAGTTGATGACCCGACTTCCCCAGTTGGAACTCGCCGGCACAGCCGAGCGCCTAACCTCCAATTTCCAAAACGGTGTCAAACACCTCCCGGTGCGAGTGACCTAGGCTTTCGGTCGCATGTCACGAATCGGTCTTGTCCTGGGCGGTGGTGGGGTCAGTGGAGCCTCCTACGAAATGGCGACGTTGATGGCCATTCGCCTGGCCACCGGCTGGGAACCCAATGACGCCGAGGTGATAGTCGGCACCTCCGGCGGCGCCTATGTCGGCGCCATGGTCCGAGCGGGCCGGTTACATCTCGACTCTGTAGTCCGCGATGGCGAGGATCGTGATGCCGTCGCCGACAGGATCAGGGGGTACCTCTATTCCAATCGGGGCGCAGTAGAGCTGCGACGGTGGATACGTCATGGGCTGATTGGCGGCTTGCGACAACCGGGTCTCCGGATGTTTCTGGGCGCCCCGGCACGCTATGGCTCCGAGGGCTTAGAGGACTGGGTCACCGATACCATCGGCGATCAGGGAAGCGAGTGGCCGAATCGGCCCTTGGTTGCCGTCGCCTACGACATCGTCGCCGGGGAGCGGGTCGCATTCGGGACGGTGGCCGCCCCCGATGTGACCGTACCGGAGGCAGTGGCCGCCTCGTCAGCAGTCCCCCTCGTATTTAGTCCGGCCGAAATCGATGGTCGCTTGTATTGCGACGGTGGCGTAGTGTCGGGTACCCATGCCGATTTGGTACTCGGCGCCGAAGAAGCTCTGGATCTCGTGATCATCCTGGCCCCTATGGCGGTGGACGAGGAGCGGGAGGGTGCTTGGTTCCATGAGCGGCTGTTCGACCGGGTGGGTCGTCAATCACTGGAAGCCGAGTTGGACCAAATCATGGCGGCTTGGCCCTCGACGGATACGCTGGTGCTCCGTCCGCGGCCCAGGGTGCTCAAGGCGATGCGCCCGAATCCGATGGATGCCGACACCGTGGTCCCCACGTTTATTCACACCCTCGCCTCGATGAAGGACCGTCTCGCCGCCCAAGAGGTGTGGAGCACCCTGGAACGACACCTGGGACCAGTCAACGAAGTCACCTGAGAGCCGTCAACCGATAATCACGGTCGGCGGGACATCGCGGCTTGTCAAGTCCCAGGCCTCCTTCCTATCCGTTCACGCCCCGGCGTATACTCTCCGTCATGTCGGGCCGTGGACCAGATCCGAAGAGCACCAATTCGTACCGGTTCGAGTCGACACGGTTGCTGATAGATCTTCCCAAGCCCGAAGACGCCCGGTTTCTCTTTGAGATGATGTCCGGTGACGACCGTGAGGCCATATGCGGGACCTTGATATGGGACGGTCCTGCCGACCTGACGGAGATGGAGGAATGGGTCGACCGCTGTCGATCCTCGAGCTTCGCCGATTTCGGATTTCATTGGGTTATCAGGGATCGGCTCGGCGAGATAAGTGGTGATGCTGGTCGTCCCTTGGGCAACATCGGAACCCGCCCACGGGAGGCACCGGGACGAGCCGATGTTGGTTACTGGCTAGGACGTTCTTATTGGGGTCAGGGTGTCATGAGTGAGGCGCTGGGGGCACTGCTCGATTACGGTTTCGATACCCTCGATTACACCAAGATCGAGGCCGATGTGTTCACCCACAACACCAGAGGTAGGAGGCTGGTCGAGAGGGTGGGTATGAGACAGGAGGGGACCATCCGCTCCGCCCATCTCAAGTACGGGGAGTGGGTCGATGCCGCTCTCTATGGGGTGTTGTCTGACGATCGGCTAGCAACGAACTAGCTAGTTGGCTAGAAACGCTTGGTCTACTCCAGACCCTGTGTTCGCGTCGCTGGTTGCAGTCTCGAAAGGGGGACTCTTGAGCACTCATGCGCAAGTCACCCTCTAAGCGATCGGCCGCCCGGCTTCGTGATCATCCGCCGTTCAGGATCGCTGCTAACTGGACTTGCGATTTAATGTGCGGGAGCTATGAGCCCGGACCGTCGGCAGGCTTCGGTGGGACTGCGACCGTGCTGAGATCGGCGTCGATGGTCGACTCGAACAGCTTGAGTAGCAGCCGCTGTAGTGTCGTCTGCTCGCGGTCGGTCAGGGCGGCCAGCATGCCCTGTTCGAGTGTGACTCCGGCGCGGCGAAGATCGCGGACCGCTGCTCGTCCCGCGGCGGTGAGGACGACCGCACGCTTGCGGCGATCGGTCTGATCGCTGGCACGCGCGATCAGTTTGCGCTCTTCGAGGACGTCGAAGATGGTTACCGCGTTACGCGGGTCGACGCCGATTGTCGCACTGAGCCGCTGCTGGTACGTCTCACCGATCTCGTCGAGCGCCATGAGCACCCCGAAGTGGTACGGCGTTAGTCCGCGCTCGGATAGCATCCGGGCCCACCTGCGCCGCGACTCGGCGCCGAGCCGGGCGAGCAGATAACCCGAGCTGGAGCTTAGGCCGGCTGATTCATCGGCTCTACCTTGCGCCATCACACCATCGTAGCCTACTATGCTCATAAGCCATGATTCTCATAGACTATGACTATCATAAACTATGAGTCTTACGGAGGCATGCCCATGCACGACAAGACCTGCCTGGTGACCGGGGCAAGCAGCGGAATCGGCAAGGCAACCGCGCTGGGACTGGCCCATCGAGGCGCGAGGGTGGCCCTGGCGGTGCGCGACCACGGCCGCGGCGAGGCGGCCGCAGACGAGATCCGCCAACGCGTACCCGGCGCCAGGCTAGACGTGCTGACGGCAGATCTGACCAAGCTGAGCGACGTGCGGGCGCTTGCCAGCCGGGTTCGGGACAGGTACCGGCGGCTGGACGTCCTAGTCAATAACGCCGGAGTGGTCATGTTCCACCGTCAGGTGACACCGGAGGGCCTGGAGACCACGTTCGCGGCCAACCACCTGGGTCCGTTCCTGCTCACCAACCTGCTGCGCGATCCGCTGGCCAAGAGCGCCCCGGCGCGGGTGATCACAGTATCCTCCTCGGGCCACAAACATGTGCGAAACCTTCCGTGGAACGACCTCTCGACCGCACAGCAGTTCCGTCCGCTCCGGGTATACCAGACGACCAAGTTGTTGAACGTCCTGTTCACCGCCGAACTATCCCGGCGGCTGGCCGCCAGTGGCGTCACCGCCAACTGCGCGGATCCAGGGTTTGTGCGCACCCACCTTGGCCGGCACGCAACCGGTGGGTTCGGGCTGTTCCTCAAAATAACCCGACCGTTCCAGGTCAGCGTGGAGGCGGGAGCAGAGACCTCGATCTACCTGGCCAGCTCGTCTGAGGTCGCCGAGGTCACCGGAGGCTACTTCGCCAAGTCCTGCCCCGCGGTCCCTAGTGCACTGTCCCAGGACCGGGAAGCAGCCGAACGCCTGTGGCAGCTCAGCACGCAGCTGAGCGGACTGGATACCGAACATACCATCCCAAACCCAACCTGAGCAGAGATTGGCCCGCTGGAGCCACCCCAGCGAGGGGACCATCCGCTCCGCCCATCTCAGGTACGGGGAGTGGGTCGATGCCGCTATCTATGGGTTGTTGTCTGACGATCGGCCAGCAACGAACTAGCTAAAAACGCTTGGTCTACTCCAGACCCTGTGTTAGCGTCGCTGGCTGCACGTCTCGAAAGGGGGGACGCTTGAGCACCCATGCGCAAGTAGGTCTTGAAGAAGATGTAGAAACTCAGTCGGAAGAAGGGTGGGATCGATCAAACAGGATCCTGGCCTGGTGCGCCGCATCCGGGCTCGGTGCTCTGTTCTTTATATCGTTCGCGGCCAACCGAACCGCGGGGCTGTTGATACCCGCCCAGGAACCCTCGGTGCTTCCCGAGATTCCGATGTATATCGCACCGATCGTCTCGATCATCGTTTTGGTACTTTGGAAGCTGGAACCGGTCCGTGCCTGGTCATGGCTACTCGTAACCGGTGTGATCAGTTCATTTCCGTTCCTGCTCGCCCTGATTTCGGACACAGGGACTGTCCTCTTTCTATCTCCATCCACGCTAAGTGCACTCGCCTCGGTCAGTCCAGTACTTCTCCTCGTATCGGCAATCGGAGGCGGCACATGGTTGTCGACTCGGGGCATGTCGCGTTTCGGTTCGGTGGTAGTAGGCGCTTCTATTGTCATTCAACTGGTAGGTGCCGTGCTCGGAAGCCTCCTCTTTCTCAGTCCCATGTGGTGGGTGGTGCGGTGGATAGCAGTCGCTCTCCTTGTCCTCGCTCTCGTGGGCGGCATCGTTGCCGTGCTCAAGACCCACCAGGTGCGGAACCAGGGAGGACCGCAACCAGACTGGCGTATAACCGCTCTGGGCGGTCTTGGTGTCCTGACCTCTGTTGTCCCTGTGATGATGGGAGTGGAGATAACCCCATCGTCCGAAATCCCATATGGCGCGATTGGTGCTCTCGTCCTGGGTATCGGTCTCGTCCTCGGCTTCGTCGCCGGCTGGCGCTCCCTGCTCTCTGCCCTCGCTTTGGGCTCCATCAACGCTGTGCTTCTGATCCTTCTTTTTCCCACTATCCAGGATCTCCATCGAGCCCGGGAACTCGCCTCTGCCCTCCTGGTCATCTCATTAATCCTCGGTTTGGTCGCCGCCCATAGTCGTGTCCGGCAATGGATCGCCGTTGTCGGTTTGACGGTGGTCGGTACGACCTTCTTTCTCCTAATGATTGGGTTGAACCCAGAGTCGGAGAGTTTCAGCGATGTATGGGAGATCGCCACACCGATCCTTGTGCTGTTGGTGGTTGTATCCGTCGTCGCCGCCGTTGCCACCATCGGCACGGTGTTGGCCGACCGAGGAGAGACACCGGCGGTCGTCATCGGACTCGCCATCCCCGTCCAGCTGGCCGGGCTGTTGTTCTTCCTCGGGCTGCAGCTGAACGTCGAGTTGGAAGGACCGCCTATCAACTCTCTCCTGTTCCCCACCGGTCTCGCACTCTTGCTCGCCGCAGGGGCTCTGAGCATGTTGGTCACACGCGTCAAGGACGCGGAGGAACTCGAGTCCGCCACCGGCAAATCAGCCGACCAAGAGCCATATCCGCCACGTGGTGGGCGCTAGTAGGATCGAACTACTGACGTCTGCCGCCTGAAAGCGGATCGGAGATTTTTCGTGCTCCCTCGTAGCAAGCCCATGGGTGTCCAAACCTTGTCGTTCGACGGCCCCCCGGCGGGGATTGTGCGTGTGTCGCTCCGAGGTACCGCTAGCGCATGAGCGAGCTGAGTCTCCTCATCGCGGCCGTACCCAGGGCGGGTCCCGGTACGAGCACCGCGAACGCCCAGCGCCAGGTGAGCTCGTCCTGTAATAGCGGCACGAGCCAGATCGTGACGACCGTCAGCGAGAACCCGATCGCAAGCTGGAGTGTAAGAGCTGTACCCACATAGGTCTGATCGGCGACCTCGGTGATCATGGCCGAGAACTGGGCCGAATCCGCCACGACCCAGAAGCCCCAGAAGAGAGCCACGGTGATCACGACGCCCAGAGGGGAATTCCTAATTAGACCGATCAACACGGATGCCGATCCGGACGCGACCATGGCGACCGACGTGAGCCAGGGTCTCCCCCGACGGTCCGCGAGAACACCTCCAACGACACATCCGGCAGCTCCGATGCCGATGGTGGCGAATGCGATGAAGGGCGCGACTGCCTCCCCGCCAAGCCCGCGCTCGTCCAGGAGGTCGGAGAAGAACACGACAATCCAGGCCCACATGGCGTAGAGCTCCCACATGTGGCCGAAGTATCCATAGCAGGCGAGCCGCACCTTACGGTCCCGAAACACGGCGACCGCCTGCCCCGGCCGGAAACGAGCCCGTGGGAACGCAAAAGGCCCGTCGCTCACCATCGTCTCGGCGACAACGCCACCGAGCACCGTGAGGAGCGAGGTCGTCCAGACAACGGTACACCAGTTGAGTCCGCCGAGGCCGTTCACGAGGTGGGGCGCAGCGGACCCGAGGGTGAGAGCGCCAACCATCACTCCGAGCGCCATACCGCGGCCGCGTCGGAACCATGTCGCCATGGATTTCATCCCCGAGGGGTACACGGCTGCCAGGAAGAAGCCCGTGAGGAAGCGCAGGGGAGTCGCCAGCGCGGCACTGTCGACGCCGAGAAGCAATAGATTGGCAAGCGCCGCTCCGATCGCCCCCACGAGCATCATCCGCCGTGGGGGAAGCACGTCCGCCAGGGTCAGAAGTGAGCTGAGCAATGCCCCCGCCACGAATCCGAGCTGCACCGCGATCGTGAGCATCGCGCTCTCACTCGCCGACAGGCTCCAGTCGGCACGGAGCTGGGGCACTACCGCCGATGCCGAGAACCAGGTCGTCATCGCCAGCAGCATCGCGACGGCGAGTAGTGCCAGGGCGCCGTTCTGACCGGCAGCCTCCTCTTTCACTTGGTTGAAACAGAGCCTTGGACTGGTCGTCCGATCGCGGCCGTGTAGGTGACTGCGGTCCCCTCCACGGCGCAGGTGTCATCGTCGCGGGTTACCCGCACATCAAGGTTCGCGATCGGCTTGTCCCGCCGCACGCCGGTCACCACCACTGCTCCCGTGATTGTGTCACCGGGGCGGACAGGGGCGAGGAAGCGCAGGTCGAGCTGCAGAAAGACCGAGCCCGGTCCCGGTAGCTGCTCGGCCACGACGGCATTCAGGATGGCAGTCGTCACCCCACCCTGCACGATGATCTCCCCGAACGGTGTCGACGCCGCGATGTCCTGGTCGTAGTGGAGAGGGTTCCGATCCCCGCTGAGCTCGGTGAAGACCTCGATGTCGCGGACACTCACCTCGCGGGACATCTCGGCGACATCTCCAATCCTCGGTGCTTCGGCGGCCCAAACCTCAACCACGGTGACCACCTTTCTCAGCAACGGCATCTTCGATCTCCATTGCTTCCTCCTACCTTTTGAAACGGTGTCTTCTCAGATGAGGAGTCCGCCCGGCGCTTGATACCGTGGAGGATGTTGTTGTCGAGTACGTCGGAGAATCGGTCACCCGCCCAAAGCCCCCAGCGGTGCCAGCACCAGCAGCACCAGGGTTGTCATCACGATTGCGGTCATACGTGACATCAGCCCTGTTCCACCTGGTACATCTCATCAGCGACGAGACCATGCGCTTCCCGATGTACGGTGTGGGCAGTCTCGGCATCGGGAGCGTCGACCAAGCAGAAGATCTTGCGAGCCTCGGCGTCCAGCCAATAGTTGATAAAGCGGGTGTTGTACTTTTCCTGAATCCGCAGATCCGCCCGATGCGCCTCCGCCACAGCCTCGGCGTCGGCCTCATCGGGAATCCCATCATGGACATCCATGAACAACGGCATACATTTTCTCCTTCAGTCTTGGGCTATGAGCCCCGGTCACGTGTATCAAACCTCGCCTCCGTTTGATGGCTCGTTTGAATGCGCCAACGAGATTTTGTTTGACGGCCACCATTGCCAGCAGCTTTCTCAGCCTCGGCTTCCACGTAGAAGTACGGTTCCAGAACCGAGACCTCTGAGATCCTGTTCACTGGTAGGTCGCTGAGACCTGCGGCTCGGCGGATCGCCCCAGGTGATAGCCCGTCGTAAATGCAGAAGGTCCTGGTGTGGTCGTCGGTAGCGAAGGACCTCACCGCGCTCCAGCAAGATGACCTGGAGGGCTACCGTTTGATCGGCTCGTTTGACGGGCGCGGACGAGGACGATCGACCGGACATGAGTGTGACAATCAACCTTCTTGGCATCCCCTCAATTGAGACAAAGGGCGGAGACCCCTACCGCTTTCGCAGCCTCAAGAGCTGGGCGCTTCTCGCCCTCCTGCTACTTGCCGAACGTCCCCCCACCCGCATCCAGATCGCCAACCTCCTGTTCGGATCAGCTGATGACCCGCTACGAGCCTTGCGCTGGAGTCTTTTCGAGCTCCAACGTGCTCTCGGCGAGGAAGCCCAGGTGGAGGGAAACCCAATCACGCTCAGCCTGCCCGAGGGCTCGACAGTCGACGTCGAGGTGTTGACCCATGGCCCTTGGGATGCTGCCGTTGCCCTTCCGGGTCTGGGATCGGAGTTGTTGGAGGGGATGGCGTTCCGCGATGCCGCGGCCTTCGAGTCCTGGCTCCTCTCGAAGCGCAGCAGATTCGCCGCGGCAACCGAAGCGACTCTGCACGAGGCCGCGCTCTCGTCCCTATCCGCCGGGTCGCACGACGATGCAGTCAAGTACGCGGTTCAGCTCGTAAGCATCAATCCATACGACGATAACCACCAGGCTTTGGTGATCCGCTGCTTTCGCATGACCGGGGACGAGCGGGCCGCCCGACTCCACTGTGACCATTGCGTTGACCTCTTCTCCAATGAACTGGGGATCGAGCCTGGGCCCGCAGTCCAGAATGCGATGCGCTCGCCTTTGTTCGGCACCAACAACATAGATCCAGAAGCATCGGTCAAGGCGATCATCGAGGCCGGGCACGCGGCGATGGTCGCAGGTGCAACCGCTTCAGGGGTGGACTCGCTCCGCGCCGCGGTATCTCTGGCCGATCGCTCCGCAATACCGCGCCTTCGAGTCGAGTCACGCCTCGTGCTCGCCGAGGCGGTGATTCACTCACTGCGTGGCGAGGACGAAGAAGGAACCACAGCCCTCCATATCGCACGCGACATTGTCGTCGACGAGGACGAGGACCTGGCCGCAAGGGTCCGTATCGAGCTGGGCTACATCGACTTCTTACGCGCCCGGTACGACCAGGCAGAAACATCACTCACCAGCGCATTGGATCTTTGCAACCCCTCGAGCCCCTTGGCGGCCAAAGCGCAGGGCTATCTCGGCGCCGTGCATAGCGACCGTGGGTCCTATCCCGAAGCTTTGTCGGTACTCAACGAGGCGGTAGAGGTAGCCCGAGGAGCCGGTGACGGACGAACCGCGGCATACGCCCAAGCGATGCTGGGCCGTATATATCTGCTTCGGGGCGACCTAGAGGCGGCGACAGAGGAGTTGGAAGCCTCGATCGGCCTCGGCAGCCAGCACCAGTGGTTGGCATTCCTGCCGTGGCCCCTCGCGCTGCTGGGAGAGACTCAGCTCGCCCGTGGCGACCTGACCGAATCAGTGGCGACCCTCAACCAGGCGTTCGCCCAGGCATGTCAGCTTGGTGATCCTTGTTGGGAAGGGGCGGCGGCGCGTGCCCTGGCCCTGGCTGCCGACGCCCAAAACGAGACCGAACGTGCCTTCCAGGTGATGGCCGATGCCAGAGTTCGATGCAACCGACTCTCCGACACCTATCTCTGGCTCAACGTCCACATCCTTGATGCCCAGTGCCGACTCGGCTTGAAGCACGGGCATCATGACACCGAATCGTGGATCGCCACCATGCATCAGGAGGCCTCCCGCACCGGTATGCGCGAACTGGTAACACGCTCCCTTCTACACAACGTATCTGCCGGGGATGAGGAGAGTGCGGTCATGGCACGCGTCCTGGCCGCCGACATAGACAACCTGGCCTTGAAACATCTCACCGCCCTCTGAGGCCGCCAACGCCAACCACGACGACAACCAGTGGTTCATGAGGAGATGGCTATCAGTCGAACAATCGGATGCTGAGCTTGCACTCGATGAGATGGACCTGGAGCCTGAGGAGGATTCTCAGCCCGTCTCGGCAGATGATGATTCCTCGACAGACAACTTCAGGGAGGATGCGTTAGACATCATTTTACATAGAATCATCCGACATCGGGTGGTTGTTCGGAGCGGCCATCACTGCTTGCTGCCCTGAGTTTGAAAGTCAGTTGGAAGCCCTCGGTGGATGCTTTCGGTGCACCGAGAGGGCTTGCTATCTCGATGCTCGAGCGATACGGACACTTGTATCCCGACTCAGTACTGTCCACCTCGGAACGACTGAATGAGGCGATTCCGGAGGCCCAGAGGCACTCAGGAGGCACTCAGGAGGCACTGACCAATGATACCAACCCGCGAAATCCACCCTTATGACCACAAACTACCGGCTAGATATAGGTGGGCGCTAGTAGGATCGAACTACTGGCCTCTGCCGTGTGAAGGCAGCGCTCTACCACTGAGCTAAGCGCCCGTAACGACCGCCATGATACCGTGCCGTCAATGCACCACGTCCCAAATATGACCTGGTTCGAGACCGTGGTCGATGACGCCGTCGACAATCTTCCCGACTGGGTGGTGGAAAGAATCGACAATCTCCTGATCCTTGTCGAAGAGGAGCCACCCGCCGAAATCGAGGCCGAACATGGGGACCTCCTCGGCATTTACGACGGTGTCAATCTCCTGGAGAGATCCGAGGAATATTGGGGTGCTCTCCCCGACCAGATCACCATCTTCCGCGGACCACATGTCCGGATGGGTCTGAGTGAGACCGAGTTACGTTCAGAGGTTCGAAAGACCCTGCTGCACGAACTGGCTCACCACATCGGAATCGAGGATGACCGCCTCACAGAGATCGGTTGGGATTGAGTCCTACCGTCGAGTTCGAGGGATCGCGGCCTTTTTGAGCACGGAAGCGGGAACACCCGAGTCGCGCCAGGCTGGATAGGAGATGCCCTTTCTCTCGGCGTAGCTTGCGGCATGTTCCACGAAACCCGCCTCCAAATCGGCCACATCTTCCTGCTGATCAAACTCCTCGAGCTTCTGTTCGAGGTCAAGACGTTCCTGTCGGAGGCCTACCTGGCGTAGTGGGTCGGTTTCCTTATCTAGTTTCTCTGCAACGTCATCGATACGTTGTTTGATCGTCTCCGGTGTAACTGGACGACCCGGTCGGCGTGAACCCAAGGCTGACAAGTATGACTTAATAGCCTTGGACTCTCTTCTCCCTTGTGCGAGAGCGGCTTTGTGATCGTCGCTCATTGGCATAGCAGAACCTCCTAAGATTCTTTGGACCTCTTACCATGGCAATTTACAGGTTACCCCTTTGCCATAGCCACCAAATTAGCGCACTGTCAGAATTAAACAGATATCGTCGGCTTCTGATTCTGAAGAGAAGGATGATTCCCCGGCAGTTCCTCTATCAGGTTCTTCAGGGGTAAGAGCTGATTGGGTTGTGGGCCCTGGTGGGATCGAACCACCGGCCTCTTCCGTGTCATAGAAGCGCTCTACCACTGAGCTAAGGGCCCTTGGAGGCGACGCCCGGAATCGAACCGGGGTAATGGGTTTTGCAGACCCACGCCTAAGCCACTCGGCCACGTCGCCAATACTCGACCGCTCACGTGTCCGTGTCGCGGCCCCGTAGCGATCAGCCTAGAGCGGAAGACGGGATTCGAACCCGCGGCCTCAACCTTGGCAAGGTTGCGCTCTACCAACTGAGCTACTTCCGCGTATCGGCACATTGTAACCGTGATTCAAGACCCTGCCAATGCCGGCCATGTCGTCGGCACCCTCGTCGAATCCCGCGAGGACTGGTTCCTATCTCCGCCCTGTCGACCCCAATCCGCCGGCGCCCCGCGCCGTATCCCCTAACTGCTCCACGGCCACAAGGGCGATGTCCGGTATCGGGCTGACGATGAGTTGTGCCACCCGATCACCGGCCTCGAAGGCAACATCCTCGTCGCCGTGGTTGATAAGAAGAATCCGTACCTCACCTCGGTAACCGGAGTCGATGAGACCCGGTGTATTGACCACCGAAATTCCATGGCGCGCCGCTAGCCCACTGCGTGGTAGGACCAGACCGCAGTGTCCCTCTGGGATTGCCACCGCGATACCGGTGGGAACCGCCATCCGGTCACCTGCCGCGAGGGAGAAGTCCTCACAACAACGGAGATCGAACCCGGCGTCGCCGGGATGCATGCGCTCCGGCGGGAATCCCCGATCATCGAGGAGGGCATAGCTAAGCTCGATCACGTAAGAGACCGTGGGCTAGGAGCCCGCCGACTCAGAGGATCATGAGCCCGGACATTGTGCGGGATCGGATCGATGGAGTCGGATGAGTTCCGACGGCGGAGAAAACCTGCGGGAGACATATGAACCAGCCTACCGTGACGCTCGGAACGCGCCGAGGCCGTCACACTACCCACCGTTACGACCCTGCCGCGTCGTTGCGCTCCGCCCTAGCGTCGGTAAAGCCAGCGCGTCGTGACGCCAAGAGGAGCCATCGTTCCTTCGCCGGGGTAACAGCAATGGGTTTCGGAGATAGACCCGGACATTGGTCGGAGGATCGAGATCCGTCGAGCCCTGCCCGACCCGATCGTCGTCCGGTGCTACTGCCCGAAACCTTCCAGGAGGCGCTCCAGGCGGCCAGTATGGGAC
Source organism: Acidimicrobiia bacterium (assembly GCA_009377735.1). Classification (GTDB taxonomy): domain Bacteria; phylum Actinomycetota; class Acidimicrobiia; order Spongiisociales; family ZC4RG35; genus WHTL01. Next base: position 5,886 of record WHTL01000019.1, on the reverse strand, counting down.
AGGCATTGCCCACCAAAAAGCTGCGGATGCCATTATCTCGGGTCGGCGCCGACATGACATCACAATTGTGGGCGACATCCGATATCAGCGAGATGGTTACGGCGACCGCCCCCGTTCAGAGCGCACGCATGGAACGACTGTCATCCTGGTTGAGTCCTACCATCACCACTCTGCTGGTGATCGGGGTCGGTGTCGCCCTACGGATCGCCGCCGGCTAGCTCCGCTCCGACTGGTCCTCGATCGAGGATTCGAGGGCAGCCATCTCCCGCTCGAAGTCGGCCGCGCCCTGGAACTCCTTGTAGACGCTGGCAAACCGGAGGTAGGCGACTTCGTCGATGGTACGTAATGCCTCCAGCACCCAATGGCCGATCTTCTCTGTAGGAACCGGCCCATCGTGATCGCGAGCCTTCTCCTCGATTTCGGCGATCAGTGAGGAGACTCCCCGGGCGGGTACCGGACGGTCGGCCAGTGCCGCACCCACCCCACGGGCGACCTTGGAGACATCGAACGGCTCTGTGGCCCCGCCCCTCTTGGCCACCAACAGGGACGCCTCAACCCGTTCATAGGTTGTGAATCGTGCTTCACAGGTGGCACACACCCTACGACGACGAACCGAACCCCCTCCGTCTGCAGGACGGCTGTCGATCACACGCGTGTCACTCTGTCCACAATTGGGGCAACGCATGGGTCCGAGGGTAATCCGCCGAGGAGGATGGCGATGACTCGGTTCCGTAGTGCTCTCGTCAGGAGGTTGCGGGGACAAGAAGCACCTGACCGGGATGGAGATCGGCTCCATCAAGATCATTCAGCTCCAACAGATGGCGGACTGTCTCACGGACATCCCCGCCAGGATCGGTATGGGGCTCCGCAATCTGCCAGAGAGTGTCCCCAGACTCCACTCGGTACGTGACCGGTGTGGCCTCGGGTGCTTCGGCTTCTGCCCCGGTGTCACCCATGAGAAGAAGGAGGACCGCACTCGCGGCAGCGACGAGAACGAGTAGCCGGATGACGGCTATGAACTGCCGCGAGAGCGGTTTCTGTGTTGCCTGCATGTTGTGCATGCGGTATTCCTCCTGTGGTCCCGGCCTCGGTGATGGCCGAACCCGTGTGACGTTACGGACTGACCCCGACAGAACTTCGTACCGACCCTCCGTCTGATAGCGACCCTCCGCCTGATAGCGACCCTCCGCCGTATGACGAAGCGGACCGCCCGACGCCGGTGACCATGTCGGCGCCGTTTGGTCAACGCTCACACCCGCGCTGGGTGCGAAACGTTGGCTCGTCGCCGTGATGGTTGGTGTCAGCTCCATGGCGTCCCCTGTTGGTCCGGTGGTGCTCTTCGCTGTCATTGGTCTCATTCGGTTCCTGTCAGGATTCCGATCCGGTTTTGGATCTCGGTGGAAATACCACCGCTCCGAACGTCTGTTCGCTAGTATGGCACGAACAGGTGTTCGATGTCAAGCTTAATCGAACAAATGTTTGGAGGGCCGGGTAGACACCGGTAGCGTTACAGACAAGAACATGTGTTCGTTTCGGACCCGCTGACAACCGACCCCAAGCTGGGACAGGAGCCAAGGAGAGAGCATCATGAATCAAGACGACCTCACGGCAAGACAACAGCAGGTGTTGCAGTTCATCAGGGAAACGGTGGTCGACCGCGGGTATCCACCCTCGGTTCGTGAGATCGGCGCGGCACTCGGGCTCTCCTCCCCCTCAACGGTCCACAGCCATCTCTCCTCACTCGTCGATGCGGGTGCCATCCGACGTGACCCCACCAAACCCAGGGCGATCGAGGTGCTCGATACCGACAGCGGCTATGACGTCACGGCGGGACCTGTCCGTGATATCCCCGTGGTGGGTAGGATCGCCGCCGGAACACCCATCCTCGCGGCGGAACATGTTGACGATGTCCTCCGCCTCCCCGAGGCGCTCATCGGAGACGGCCCAGTATTCCTCCTGGAGATCAAGGGCGACTCCATGATCGAGGCGGGGATACTCGATGGCGACCTAGTTGCCATCCACCGTCAGGATCATGCCAACGACGGAGAGATCGTTGCTGCTCTCGTCGATGGTGAGGAGGCAACCGTCAAGCGTCTCAGACGCTCCGAGGGCAAGGTGATCCTCGAGCCCGAGAATCCCAGAATGGAACCCATGGAGTTCACCGAGGGTGTGGAGATAATCGGCAGGGTCGTATCGGTCCTCCGCCGGATGTAATCCCCTTTACCTCAACCATCAACCCCCGTGGGGGCCGAGCGGGTTCCACACGCCCTCGAACACATACTCGGCTGGTCCGCTCAGATGTGCGACACCGTCTACGAGGCTCACGCCGGCGGTGCCGCCGGGCACCACTACCTCTACCTCTGATGCAGCTCCGTAATGACGGATCGACGCTGCTGCCGCTGCCACGATGCCCGTGCCGCATGCCAGGGTCTCCCCCACTCCCCTCTCCCAAACTCTCATGTTGAGCCGACTCGATGAGTCGATCGTGACGAATTCCACATTCACCCCGTTGGGGAATTCTTCCTGCATTCGGCTACCCACCCCGGCCACGTCGATCTGATCGAGGTCATCGACCCAGGTGACGGCATGGGGGTTCCCGACATCTACCAGAACCCAATCCCGATCGAGGAAGACCACCGACTCACCCACGGATACCTGGCCCAATTCGACGGTGACTGCATCGGGCACGATCACTGCCCCACGATCGCCCACAGGCGTCCCGATCAGGAATGCTTCACCACTCACCATCCCCCGGTCCCGGGCGTAGAGGGCCACACAACGCAGCCCGTTGCCGCACATTTCGGCGGCGCCGCCATCGGCGTTCCAGTACTCCATGGTCGGCCCCTCGGTGACCCGGAGAACGCCATCGGCACCCACTCCGAATCGGCGGTCACACAGGTCTCGAACCAGGTCGGATGTCATTTCAACGTCATCGACGACAATGAAGTCGTTTCCCAGACCCTGCATCTTGGTGAAGCGCACTAGTGGTGTCTCCTTGCCGGCTGTGGAGGCGATGTCAACCTTACCGATCCCCATTTTGTAGGTGGGCCAGCGCCGCGCCGACCATACGGCGGGGGTCATCATCCCAGGGCAGCCACTGTATCCGCGGGTCACGTCGGAAGAAGGTGCGTTGGCGGCGCACCAGATGTCTCGTCACCGACTCCACCGCATCGAAGCCGGCGTCCTCACTGATCTCGCCAGTCACCACCTCGAGGAGTTGGCGATAACCGACCGCTGTTCGGGCGGTAGGTCCGAGACGCGGCGCAAGCCTCGCTACCTCGGCAAGGAGCCCGTCGGCGCTCATCCGTTGGGTTCTGATCCCTATCCGATCTGCAATCCGGTCGCCCGGATCTAGACCAACGGCCCGGAAGGGGATTTGCGGGATGTACTCGCGAAGTTGGATGGCCTCCGGCGAAATGGCGCGCTCGGTGGGAGTCCCACCGCCGAGGTGAGCGATCTCCAGGGCTCGCACCACCCGTCTTGGGTTGGATAGATCGACATGGGTTCCGGACTCGGAGTCAATGCTGAGGAGTTCTGCCACGACCTCTTCCAGGGGTAATCCGCCCAACTCCTCACGAACTGCTGGATCTGAGGGGGCGAATGACATAGGGTCCACCAAGCTCCGAAAATGGAGACCGGAGCCACCCACGATGACCATTGGCCTGCCGGTGTCGATGACCGCTCGACCCATTTCCCGGAACTGGACTACATCGAAGGTCTCCTCCGGTTCCACCACATCGATCATGTGATGGCGAACGCGGGCTTGCTCCTCGGTTGTCGCCTTGGCCGTCCCGATGTCCATCCCCCGGTACACCTGCATGGAATCCACGGAGATGATCTCTGCGTCGATCCTCTCGGCCAGCTCGATGGCCGTGCAGGTCTTGCCGGAGGCCGTGGGTCCCAGCACCGCCCACAGCCTGGTCAGCGGGGACTCCCTACCAGGTGATGCATGGCCGAGTCGATCAACTCCACCTCGAGGAAGGTCCCCGGTGGAATCCGCCCCGCCACATGGACGACACGTCCGTCACGGGTGCGGGTGGTGGCCATCTCGGGATCCTTCTTCGATGGCCCCTCGGATAGGACCTCCACAACACGACCCACCTGTTCGTCGTTACTTTCCCGGCTGATCCGATTCTGCACCTCGATCAGCCTCATGTAGCGCTCCTGGATCACGTCAGGATCGACGAAATCATCTGTCATATCGGCAGCCGCCGTACCCGGACGATCCGAGAAGATGAACGTGAAGGCCTGGTCGAAACGGGCCGTCGAGACGACGTCCATGGTGGCGTCAAAATCCTCTTCTGTCTCGCCAGGGAAACCAACGATGATGTCCGTCGACACGGCAAGATCCGCGATCGTGCGACGCGCCATCGCCAACCGGTCCATGTATTTGCGTTTGTTGTAGCCACGGTGCATGGCGGCAAGAATCCGGTCGGAACCGGATTGGAGGGGGAAGTGGAGCTGTTCGCACACCGCTTCGGTCTCGGCCATTGCGCTGGCGACATCCTCCCTGAAGTCGTTGGGATGCGGGCTGGTGAAGCGCACCCGACGGATTCCTGGGACGCCACCGACCCGACGCAGGAGGTCGCCGAAGATGGGACGACGCCTGCCGTCGATGGCAAGGTCACGGCCATACGTGTCGACGTTCTGACCGAGGAGTGTGACCTCGACGACACCTTCGCGGACCAACGACTCCACCTCTCCCACGATCTCACCCGGACGCCGGGAAATCTCCTGGCCGCGAACGGAAGGGACGATGCAGAACGTACAGGTGTTGTTACACCCGACCTGGATGGTGATCCACGCCGAGTGGTCCATCTCCCGTCGAACCGGGAGTGACGAGGGCATGGCTTGGAGCTCGTCCACCACCTCGGTGATCGGACCCCAATCCTCGGCATGATCCATGAGATCTAGCACACGATCGAGGTTGTGTGTCCCCATGACGACATCGACCCAGGGGGCACGCTCGCGGACATACTCTTTGTCCTTCTGGGCGGCACACCCGCCCACCACCAACATCAGATCGGGACGTTGGTCCTTCCACTGTTTGAGATGTCCCAGATTACCGTAGAGTCGGTTGTCGGCGTTCTCTCGGATGGTGCAGGTATTGATGAATACGACATCGGCATCATCTAGCTCGTCGGTGCGCTCCATCCCGTCGGATTCGAGGAGCCCTGCGATCCGCTCGGAGTCGTGTTCGTTCATCTGACACCCAAAAGTGCGCACCAGATAGCGACGACCGCCACGGGTGGGATTCCGGGTGGTTCGCACGGTGGGGCTGGAAAGAAAAACGGATTGGCTCATCTGCAAGAATTGTAGGGGGAGTTGCTATCTCACCTCCGCGACTCGGTGCCCGTCTGGATGTACCGCCGTAGGCGCTGTCGAGGGCTCTTCTATGTCAAGCCGTGGGTTTTGAGGATCTTCCAGATGCGTCGGGCGGCGTAGCGTTTGGCTGCTCTGATGGCTTCTCGTTTGGTCTTGCCGTCTTCGGTGATGCGACGGTTGACGTAGTGGTGGGCTTGTCCTTTTTGTGCGAGTTGGGTGGTGATCATCAGGTGGATGGCCCGGTTGGCTTGCCGGTTGCCTCCCCGGTTGAGTCGATGTCGTTCCTGTTTCCCCGACGAGGCGTCGAGGGGGGACACGCCCGCCCATGACGCGAAATGGCGGTCGGTTTCGAACCCGCCACTACCGGCGACCTCAGCGAGGATGGACGCTGCGGTGAGCATCCCGATACCGTGCTCGCCCAGGGCGTGTCAGATCCTCTGTGTAAGAGGGGTGGTCTGTGATAGTGGACTCTGACGGGTTGGAGTCAGGGTCCTTGAAAGGACCATGATGACGAATAAGAAGGATTCGGGAAGTCTTCCGGAGGAGGGTGTCTCGTCTGAG
>WHTL01000266.1 GCA_009377735.1 Acidimicrobiia bacterium | reverse complement strand
CCCTTTGCAATGGATGAGCTCTCCGCCAGGGTGCGGGCGCTGCTCAGACGTGACGAGCCCGGCTCCAGTCCTATCATCGAGACCGGTGGTTTGGAGCTGGATCCGTCGACTTTTGAGGCGAGCCTCGATGGCAACCCTTTGTCACTCACCACCAAGGAGTTCGCCCTTCTCCACTTTTTCATGACACACCCCCGGGAAGTGCTTTCCCAGGAGACCCTCTTGGAACACGTATGGGATGAGATGGCCGACCCGTTCACCAATGTGGTGCGTGTCACCATCTCCAATCTTCGCAAGAAGCTCGGGGCCACCGACCTGATTCAAACCGTGGCCGGTCGCGGCTATCGGCTCGCGGTCGACTCAAGCTCCGGGAGCTAGTCATCGACGTTCTCGGCTCAATCCGATTCCGACTCTCCATCCTCACCGCATCGGCTCTTTTTGTGGGTGGAGCGGTGATTCTCGGGGTCCTCTATTGGGCACTCAAGGAAAGGCTGGACACGGTGCCGATGATGGTCACGGGTGCCATCGAGTTCAACGGGAATGTCATCCTCATATCGGACATCGACCGCGCCCGTCAGCTGGAGCAGATCATCAATGCCCGGTCATTGGATCTCCTCGCCCAATATTCGGTACTCGCCCTGGTGGTCCTCTTTGTGATTGCACTCCTCATCGGGTGGATATTCGCAGGCAGGGCACTTCACCCAGTCGACCGGATCACCGCCGTTGCCCGTGAGATCGAGGCGTCCGATCTGAGCCGAAGGATCGAGCTCACCGGACCCGACGACGAACTCACCCGCATGGCGGACACATTCGACGCCATGTTGGATCGTCTCGATGTTGCATTCCAGTCGCAACGTCAGTTCCTCGCCGAAACCTCCCACGACTTGCGGACACCTCTCACTGTGGTCCGTTCCAATATTGACTTGGCTCTTTCCGACCCGGGTACGAGTGAGGAGGAGTGGCGGGAGACAGCGGACATCGTCAAACGGAACGCGGAGCGGATGTCGTCCATGATCGACGATCTTCTGGCAACGGCACGGCTTCAGATCGGCAAGGCCACACTGGTCGACCTCGACCTCGCCTCCGTTGTCGCCCAGGTGACCAATGACCTGCGAGAGCCAGCCCGGGATGACGATGTCGAGATCGAGGATGCCGGAGAACCCGCCACAGTCACCGCGGTACCGGTCACCCTCACCAGGGCACTCACCAATCTGGCGGACAATGCCATCCGGTTCGCCAGGAGCAAGGTCGTGCTCGGCTCCGGTCGCGTGGGGGAGTGGGCTTGGTTTGGGGCTGCCGACGACGGCCCCGGATTCGACCCGAGTACCACCGAAACCGAAATGCGACGCGGGCTCGGGCTGCGCATCGTCCGAGAGGTCGCCTCTGCCCATGGTGGATCTCTGGTGGTCCATGACCGCCCCGCTGGTGGCACGTCGATGGTGATATGGCTACCCGCCCTACCAGGTGCTGGACCCCATCCTTCGATGGATCCTCTCCGCGACTTCGAGGACAGCGAAACCTGACTCGGTCCCCTCTCCTTTTAGGGTGGTTTTACCAGGTCTTGGTCATATTGGGACAAAGGACCACTAGGAGTATCAGCCAGAAATGACCCCCCGTAAGGAAGTCGGCGCCCCCAGATGGGTGTCGATGATTATCGCCACTTTTCTCTTCGCATCGGGTATCGGTGTGGGTTGGTTGATAACCTCTAACCCCGATGACTTCAGCATCTCGGCACCGACGACCACCGAGACGACCGAGCCGTCAACGACGACATCTCCCGACTTCGAGGCGATTAACCAGGAGTCGTCGGTAGAGCCGGTGGCCAAAGTGGCCGAAAGGCTGCTTCCCTCCGTTGTCTCGATCCGAACTGGGGCTGGTCAGGGGAGTGGTGTCATCTACGACTCCGATGGGTTGATCATGACCGCGGCACACGTCGTTGAGGGCTCCTCGGAGGTCGAGATCCAACTGAGTGACGGGACCACCATGGAGGGAACGGTACTTGGTGGCAATATCGCCACGGATATAGCCGTGGTGCAGGTGGAGGAGAGCGATCTTCCCGCGGCAGAGCTCGCAGTTGAGGAACAGACCGAGGTTGGTGAACTCGCGGTCGCAGTGGGTAGTCCCCTTGGTCTTGACTCCACAGTCACCTCCGGTGTGATCTCGGCTGTCAACCAGACGGTGACCGGTCGCTACGGGCCCCGCACCTATGTTCAGACCGACGCCTCCATCAATCCGGGCAACTCCGGCGGTGCCCTGGCCAACCGAGAGGGTCAGGTAATCGGTATCAACGTCATGATCTTTAGTGTTTCCGGTGGATCCGATGGTGTTGGATTCGCCGTCCCCATCGATATCGCAGCTGCTCTAGCCGACAGGATCGTTGAAGGCGGCGAGATTGGTACGGCATATCTCGGTGTGAGTGCGGCTCCTTCGGAGGTCGACGGTGTCGGAGGGGTGACAATTGCAGAGGTAGGCAACGGAACGCCCGCCGCCGAGGCCGGAATACAGCCTGGTGATGTCATCACAGCCATCGGAGGTCAGCCCGTCACAGATTACGAGAGTCTGGCGGCGACGGTGCGGAGTTATCTACCCGGGAACGAGATCGAACTCACCATCGAACGCGACGGTGAGGAGACGATGATTGTCGCAGTCCTGGCGGAGCTACCCGACTCCGATTCTTGAGGAAATGCATTCACTCGTTACTTAAGGGAGTTGGCCCTCACCGTTAGTACGGGGCATGGTGCATTGAAGAGGATGTCCGTAGCGTTGCTGCCGAGGAGAAGCTTCCCGGTTTGGGAACGACGACGAATCCCGATGACGATCAAGTCGGCTTCGAACTCGGCGGCGGCACGCACCAAATCCTCGACCGGCTCATTTCCCCTCACGTATTCCTTGACCGTGTGCTCGACGCCCTCCTCAGTCAAGCGTCGGTCCATCTCATCGAGCTTGCGGGCATAGACCTCGGCGGACTCGATGGAGTCGCTGGTTCCGCCCTTGAGAGAATGCACCAGGACGAGATCGGTCTCCCTGTGTTTGGCCACTCTGATGGCAAGATCAAATGCGGCCTCACCCTCGGGTCGATCCACGAACCCAACGACGACTGACATACTTCTCCTAGTAGGGGGCTCTCAAATGATACCGTTGCATCTCCGACGGTGTCGCCGTTCGGCGACGGGACGAGGATTCGGAAAGGGTTGGCTGAGAGGATACATGAAGACGCCATTTCAGATCAGTGACAACTTTGTTGATGACATCCTTGAGCTGAGTCCTATGGCCAAGACCACCCACGGGATCGAGGGGTCCGACGGGGATTGGGACGACACCTCACCCGAGGGTCATGACCGACTCCATGAGGTGACGCTCAGAACGCGAGCCGCCCTGGCTAACAGGCTCGACGAAGACAACGCCGCCCAGAGACATGCTGCCCGTGTCCTCCACGATCGCTTGGGTGAGAACGTTGCCGCTTTCGAGGCCGGGGACCATCTGCGGGACGTGAGCCACATCTATTGCCCTTTCACGGAGGTTCGAGACATATTCGACATCATGGACCGTGCTACCCGGGAGGGGTGGGAGGCGGTAGTGGCCAGACTGAACACAATCGCCCAGCCCCTGACCGGGTACCGGGAGACCTTGAACAAGGGCCGTTCACTGGGACTGATGCCTGCCCGCCGACAGGTTGAGTCGATCGTGGAGCAGGCGCGCAACCTCGCCGGTGACGAGTCTGCCTGGGAGCGGTTTCCCAAGGAGGCGTCCGGGGTCGGGTTGGACCCCGGTCCGCTGAGCGATGCCATCGTCACAGCCAAGGCAGCGGTGGCCGAGTTCGCCGACTGGCTGGGTTCAGATTATTTGGCCGATGCCTCCGATGAGGACGCTGCTGGCGAGGAGAGGTGGCTTCGAGGGGTCGACTCCCTCGTTGGCATGGAACTCGATCCGCATGAGACATACGAGTGGGGCTGGGGAGAGGTGGCGCGGCTCCGATCGGAGATGGAGAAGGTGGCCGACGAGATCGACTCCCAGTCGGATCTCGGCACGGTCATCGAGATGTTGGAGAACGACCCCGCCCGCATGTCGACGTCCCCAACCGAGTTCGTCGCCTTTGTCCAGGAACGTCTCGATGAGGCGGTGGATCAACTGGACGGTGTGCATTTCGACGTCCCGACCAAGGGTCGGGAGGTAACCGTCAATCTCGCTCCACCAGGGGGCGCACTGGGCGCCTGGTATATAAACCCCTCGGAGGATTGGAGTCGCCCGGGCTCCGTCTGGTACTCCCTCGGCGATCAGAAGATGGTGCCCCTCTGGGAGCAGGTCTCGACCGCATATCACGAGGGCTTTCCCGGCCATCATCTCCAGGTGGCCACCGTGCTCGATCAGGCCGAGCATCTCTCCCGCGCTCATCGCCTGCTCATTTGGTACTCGGGGTACGGTGAGGGTTGGGCCCTCTACACCGAGAGACTGATGGAGGAACTGGGCTTCCTGGATCGGCCTGAATACCGCCTCGGGATGCTCGCCAACAACCTGTTCCGTTCTGTCCGCGTCGTTGTCGATACCGGTCTTCACAACGGGTTTCGGATCCCTGACACCGCACCGCTCCACGCCGGTGAGGAATGGAGCTTTGAGACCGCGGTTCGATATTTGCACGAGGTGGGTCTGCAGAACCATCCTCTTGCCGTGTCGGAGGTGAAACGATATCTCGGTTGGCCCGCCCAGGCCATCACCTACAAGGTCGGGGAGCGCGAGATCCTCGATATCAGGGAGGATCTGCGTAAACAGGACGGATTCGATCTCAAACAGTTCAACACAGATGTGCTTGTTGGAGGCGAGGTGAGGCTCGACTATCTCCGTGAGCGCATGCTGTGACGGCGGTTTTCATCGTCGGGGCAGCCCGCTCTGGGACGTCAATCCTCTATCGGACCCTGCTCAAACATCCCACGTTCGCCGTCGAGGGCGACGAGGCTCTTCAACTCGCTGAATCCGGAATCCTCAACCAGATGCACACCGCCCCACGTTGGGGACATCGGCGGCCCCCACGACTTTGGACCTACTTTCTCCAGAACGATGAAGCCTACGACCGTTTCGTTGACAGAGCGAAGGCGGAGACGGATGGTCACCCGGTTCCTGCAGCCACCGATGCCCCACCATCGTGGACGAGGCGGGTGTTGGAGATGTTCGTTAGCGAGGCAACGGAGACGCGGTCATGTCATCGTCTCATCGAAAAGACACCCACCCATATAGACCGCGCCGCCTGGCTCCTCGAGTGTCTACCAGCGGCGCGTCTCCTCTTCATCCATCGTCATCCCGTGGACACCTACTCCTCCTTCGTGCGACGTGGCCTGACCGACGAGTCGGCAGGATCCTCCTGGGCGGCATTGTCGGTGGAGGAGTTCGCCGACGTGTACAACCGTCAGTCGGCCCATGCCCTCCAATTGGCCGAGGTCCACCCTGAACGGTTTCGCAATGTTGGTTACGAGGACTTCGTCACAGACCCGGTAGCTGTGACCACCGCGGTCTGTTCCTTCCTCGATGAACCATTTCACCCCGAGATGGTCGAGGAGAAATCACCCGACCTCACCCGTGCCCGCCACGACTCCCACCTCTACTCCCACATCACCGAGACGACCAAGTCCTGGCAGGACTACATCGACGAGAAAACCGCCTCCAAGGTGGTCGAGCTAACCCAGGCGACGATGGCCAAGTGG
>WHTL01000102.1 GCA_009377735.1 Acidimicrobiia bacterium | reverse complement strand
GTGCTTTCGCCCGAGAATCCCAATACCCCCGCCCAGAGTGAGTCCGGAGATCCCCACCGAAGGGCCCGCAACCGGCGGGGATGGTGAGGTCGCTGCGGTCCAACTCATCGTATACGTCGGCCAGACGGGCCCCCGCCCCTACCGCCGCGACGCCATCGGACACTGTCACCGAGTTCATAAGGGAGACGTCGATGACAATGCCAGCGGTCGTCGTGTACCCCGCAAAACTGTGGCCACCGCTGCGGATCGCAGTCTCGATCCCGGATCGTCTGGCCAGAGAAATCGCTTCGGCCACGTCCTCTTTACCAGCACACATCACCAGGCCGCAGGGCCGGATGTCTCGAAACCTGGCCATTGCTGGCGGAAAGGCGCTCTCATAGGCTGATGAGTCCGGGAGGATGAGCTCGCCTGAAATCCTCTCCCGAAGTCGGTGCCAGTCCGTGTCCTGCAGAGTCAAATCCGGGTCCCCTTAGCCTGAGTCGGACTCCCACACTACGTCGAACCGGTCCATACAGTCTGCGCATCGATAGGGGAATGATGTCCCGGGCTCGACGATGGCGTCCTCTGGGATGGGCGTGAGTAGATGGCACTGTCCACCACATTCGACACAAACAATCACGTCGGGTGGGCCAGTGTCGTTGGTCATCACTGTTTACGTTGTCCGTTGGCTCGTAGGAGGATCAAGGTACCGAGAACGCCCGCCACCGCGGACGCCAGGAAGATGCCAACCTTTGCCAGTTCGTCGTAGGAGGGGTTTTCGAAGGCGAGACCTGCCACGAAGATGGCGACCGTGAAACCAATCCCGGCCATCGCCCCCATTCCGACGATATGTCTCCACGTTGTTCCCGCAGGCAGATTTCCCAGACCCAGACGCACGGCGATCCACGCGAAGACTGATACCCCGATGGTCTTGCCGACCACGAGACCGACGGCCACGCCCAAGGTCACCGGATGGGTCAGGGCGTCGCCCATGTTGATCCCCTCGAAGCTCACCCCGGCATTGGCCAAAGCGAACAGGGGGATGACGAGGAAAGCACTCCACGGCTGCAGTTTGTGCTCGAGCCGGTTGAGTGGCGCCACCGACTCGTAGGCAGTGTCGGCAAGCATCATCGCCTCGTGGTCTATGTGCTCCTGATTGCCGTCGACTGGGAAGGTGTCGAGGATCCGATGGCTTCTGGAGTCGAATTCCTTGGGGTTGTACAGGGGACGATGTGGAGTGAGGAAGCCCAGGGCGACACCGGCGATGGTGGCATGCACCCCCGATTCGAGGGTGGCATACCACACGATGAGGGCGAGGGCGATGTAGTACGGCACCGGTCGGATGTTCACCCTCTGTGCCAGCCAAACCGCCAGGAGACCACCGGCGGCGACAGCCAACCAGGCGAGCGAGATATCGGAGCTGTAGAAGATGGCGATTACGGCGATGGCCCCGATGTCGTCGGCAATTGCCAGTGCCAGCAAGAACAGCTTGGCGGGAGTGGGGACACGGGATCCGAGCAAGGCAACCACCCCCACGGCAAAGGCGATGTCGGTTGCCATCGGTATCCCCCAGCCGTGAGCAGCATCGGTCCCAATGTTGAAGCCGTAGTAGATGAGTGCCGGGACGATCATTCCGCCCAGAGCGCCGAAAACGGGGAGGGCGGCCGCCTTGCGGTTGGAGAGATCCCCAAGGAGAAGCTCGCGTTTGATTTCGATACCCACGACGAAGAAGAAGATGGCCATGAGACCATCGTTGATGAGGAGACCCAGGTTCTCCTCGAGATGAAGCGGGCCGAACTCGAGGTTGAAGGGCGTTTCGAGCAGGGAGAAGTAGGTCTCGGCCCACGGGGAGTTGGCCCAGATGACGGCGACGATCGCCGCTGCCAGGAGGACGATGCCCGACGAGGCCTCGATCTGGCTGAACCGGAGAAACGGCCGGACGAAGGCGCGGGGGACGAATCGGTTTGAGGTGACCCAGGTGTCACGGCGGGGGTCGAGTGTCATTTCCGCAGCAAGTGTAGAAATCTCCCGCGACGGTCCTAATTGAGAGCAGGGGACGGGTGAGAGACCCCTCCGGAGCGCCACTTTTCCGACTGGACGTCAGGTCTCTTTCGGATATTTTGATGTCAATGGATGGAGCGGCGAGCACCAAAGAACCGGAAACCACCCCGGCAACGGAGGCAACAGGGGTGCGTCGCACCATTTTCACCGCCTTGGGCCTGCTGTTCTCCGGGTTGGCGATCGCCGGTACCTTCGTCCCTGGTCTCCCCACCACGATCAACGTGCTGATAGCTGGCTACTTCTTTGCCAAATCCTCCCCCCGATTTGATGCCTGGCTCACCAGCCACAAGGTGTTCGGTCCCATCATCACCGACTACCGCTCCGGCAGGGGTCTCACGATCCGGATGAAGACGATCTCGTCGGTGGCCATGTCGGTCTCGATTTTCATATCCACCTGGATCATCCTGGCTAGTGGCGCGCCCGTTTGGGTCGGGTTCGCCATGGCCCTCGCCTGGGCCTATGCCCTGTGGTTTATCCTTCATCAGCCCACGGCACCCCCACGAACTAACTCGGAGTAACTTCTTGAATTGATGCCGAGTCGCCGAGGCATCGGCGTCGACCCATCCGCTACCGCATAAGGGTGTGTTTTCCGCGGCCATACTGTGATCGAATGCGCCGTTTGCTCCTTCCAGTACTTCTCACGCTTGTGATGGTCGTCTCCACCGCCACCCCGGTGGTCCTTGGTGTCCTCACACCAAAGATGATGGACGAGTTCTCGGTGAACCGGACCGTGATGGGTCTTGCGGCAACGGCGATCTTCGTCTGTGCAGCCCTACTTTCGCCGACGGTGGGCCGATTGGCCGACTGGTTGGGAGCTCGTCTCGCCGTGGTGATGGTCTTCGTCGCGGTGGCCCTGGGGCTCGCCGCCATAGGGCTCGCCCCGGCATTCTGGGTGGTGCTTCTCGGCTGTGCCGCCACGGGTCTGGGTCAGGCGATGGCCAATCCAGCGACGAACCACCTCATCTCAGTGGAAGCACCGGCGGGGGGACGTGGTCTGCTCACGGGGGTCAAACAGGCTGGCGTCCAGGTTGGCAATGCGGTTGGTGGGACGGTGCTACCCGTGACGGCCGTTGCCATCGGGTGGCGCTTTACGACTGTGGGTGTGGGTCTTTTCGCATTGTCGGTCCTTTCGATGCTTCCGATCATTGGCTCGGAGCATTCCCGTCGCCTCTCCCGACCACCAAGGGAGGCACTGGGACCCCGGACCAGGGTCATCACCGTCTATGGAGGACTGCTCGGATTCCCCGCCGGAGCCATCGTTGCCTTCGTGACTCTGTTCGCTATCGAGGGTCTGGGTATGGCGGAGAGCTCGGCGGGTGTTCTGCTGGCGACCATCGGGGTGGTGGGGATAGTGGGGCGTCTCAGTGTGGGGACCATCTCCGAGCGTCTTCTCGGACACCGGTCGACACTGATCGTGATGGCTGTCTTCTCTGCGCTCGGATTCATTTTTCTGGCGTTTGCGGCTCAGGTCACGGAATGGCTCGCATTCCCAGGTGCCGTCTTCATCGGTCTAGGTCTGATGCCCTTCAACGTGATCCTGAATCTGGTTGCCATGGAGGACAACTCGAACGAACAGCTCGGTCGCGCGTCCGGTGTGATGATGACGGGGTTCTTCATCGGTCTCGCCATAGGGGCACCGGTGTTGGGCCGCCTCGTCGACGTGTTCGGTATCTATCAGCCGGGATGGCTGGTGTGCGCAGCACTCTCGGTGGCCGCGGCTATGGTCGCTCGACGGCTCTGACACACCACTCAGTTCAGTCGTCTTGGGACGACAGATACTCGGCAAGCTCGTCGACTCCGCCCTCCAAACGGATTTTGGCGCCAGCTCTGTAGACCGCCCTGCCCACGAGATGGGCGGATATGGGCACCGTCATGAACTGGAGGACGATCACCAAGAGGAGCTTGGCGACGGCAGGGGCACGGGTGGTGACGACTAGAGCAGCACCCCCAAGTGTGAGCAGAATCCCCAGAGTGGCTGGTTTGGAGGTGGCCTGCATCCGTGAGAAAACATCGTTGAATCGGAGAAGACCTATCGCCGCCACGAAGGCAAGAAGTGAGCCCAACACCAGCATCACCGACGCCACCACCTCGGTCATGTCCCGCGCCTCTCGATGAAGGCGGCCACCAGGGCCGTTCCGATGAATCCGAGAAGAGCCACCACCACGAGGACGTTTAGATAGCTGTGCTCTCCGGTCTGTGCGGTGGCGACGGCGAGAAAGAGCACGACGATGACGAGGAGCAGGTCGAGGGCGACGATGCGGTTGGCGATGGTCCTTGCCTTGAGCATCCGCAGCACGCACATCAATGCTGCCAGGGAGAGCAACCCATACGACATGTAGGCGGCTGTCTCGATCATTATCTGTCTTCTATGGGAACACCGGCCGGTAGAGCTTCTTCGATCAGCTTCTCGAGGTGGAGGATGTCAGCCCGCGACTTCTCGATGCTCGACATCCGCAACACGTGGACATACAGGGTGGGCGGGTCATCGGCGATCTTCAGCACCATCGTGCCCGGGGTGAGCCCGATGCAAATGCAGGACGTGCTGACGACAGCAGGTGATGCCCCGCGGATCGGTATCGCGATAATGGCACTCCTCACCTTCCCCGGGCTCAGCACCTCCCAGGCGACCGACGCCGACGCCTCAACCATCTTCCACAGCATGTAGAACACGAGACGGACTGCGACGAGGGGTCTGGTACCTACGGGTGGGCCCGGCCGGTGTGGTGGAATCAGGGTCATCACCAGGACGGCGACGACCATACCGCCGAGCACATTCGCCCAGCTCACGGTTCCCCAAAGAGCAACCCACACGACCGTGAGCCAGCTCATGGTGGTGAGGTATCGCGTCACCGCCCCACCGCCGTCATGTACGAAGCCGGGTCAACCAGGGATGTCGCCGCCCTCTCGCTCAGTTCGTAAAGGGGACCTGCCCCAACGGCTATGCCAATCCCGAGGACAACGGCGATGGCAGTCACACCCACCATCACGGGCGGGAGTCGATGAGTGCGGGCGCGCTCCTCGGCGGTCGGGTCCTCCGGATCCCCCCAGAACGCCCCACTCCATATCTTCATCATGGAGAACACGGTGAGGATGCTCACCAGGAGCCCGACACCCACCGTCAGATAGGCGCCCACCTCCAGACCTGCCTGGATAACCGCAAGCTTTGCCAGGAATCCGCTGAAGGGCGGCACCCCGGCAAAACTGAGGGCCGTGATCATGAATAGGACCGCCAACACTGGTGTCGTCCGGATCATCCCACCGAGATGCCGGAGGGCACCGGTGCCACTGGCGAACTCTATCAACCCGCCAATCATGAAAAGGGTGGTGGTGATGAGGATGTGGTGGATCGCCGAGAAGACGGTCGCAGACAGCCCCGCCAGTGTGAGGAGACCTAATCCGAAGATGAGATAACCGATCTGGGACACGATGTGGAACGAGAGGACCCTCATCACATCGTCCTGGGCAATGGCACCGAGAACACCCACGAGCATGGTTAGTGCGGCGACGGTGAGCAGAAACTGCGACCCTTCGGAACCGGCGAAGAGCAGGCTCTGGCTCCGAATGATGGCGTAGACGCCGATCTTGGTGAGGAGACCGGCGAAGATGGCGGTGACGGGTGCGGGAGCGATGGGATATGAGTCGGGAAGCCAGAAAAAGAGCGGAAAGATGGCGGCTTTTATCCCGAAGACGACCAGGAAGAGACTCCCGAGGGCGGTGCGGAGACCAGGATCGATTGCCCCCAGCTTGTCAGCGAGGTCCGCGAGGTTCACGGTTCCGGTTGCGGCGTAGGCGATGGCGATGGCGGAGATAAACAACGATGAGGCGAGAAGACTGATGACCACGTAGGTGATCCCGTGTCGGACCTGCTCGCGGGACCTTCCGATGGCGATGAGGACATAGCTGGCCGTGAGGGTCACCTCGAATGCGACGAAGAGGTTGAAGAGGTCGGCCGTCAGGAAGCAGGCGGCGACCCCGGCGGCCATGACCATGTAGACGGGGTAGAAGAATCGACCCTGGTCGATTGGTCGCGTGCTGCCAATGGTGAACACCAACACGATGATGAGGACAACCAGGGACACGGTGAGAAGGAGCCCCGCCAACAGATCCAGAGCCAAGACGATCCCGAGTGGCGAGCCCCAGTCTCCGATCTCCGTTGCGATCACGGAGCCGTCGTCGATCTTGAGGACCAACGCAATAGTCACACCCAGAACCACCAAAAGTGTGAGAAGACCCAGCGCCCTCTGGACTCGAGGCCGACGTCCCAAGCCAAGGGAGAGGGCAGCCGAAGCCAGACTGAGCACGATGGGGAGGGGCAGAAGGAGGTCGTTGGTCATTTCGCTTCCACCCCTTCGACCTCCTCGCGCTGCTCATCCTCTTCGACCTCTTCGGCATCGACGACTTCCTCATCGACAAGCGCCTGGATGGCAGCGAGGGTGGCTATTCGCCGATCCTCAACATCGTCTTCCACCTCATCACTGGACGAGATCTGCCAACTCCGATAGGCATAGGCGAGGAGGAGTGCGCTCACTCCGAAGGTGATGACGATCGATGTCAGGGCCAGAGCCTGGGGGAGCGGGTCGGCGGTAGGGCCGGCAGCGGAGCCGCCCAGGGCCGGGTTGCCGGGGTTCCCACCGAGGAGGAGCATGAGATTCGCGGCATGGGCAACTATGGCGAGCCCGATGACGATCCGGGTCAGGTGACGCTGCAACAGGAGGTAGGTGCCAACGCCGTAGAGCACCATCACGATCAGAACCAACGAAACGATCATGTGGTCTTCACTCTCCCGAGCGAGATGATCACCGCAAGACAGACCCCGAACACCACCAGGAAGACACCCATGTCGAACGGGAGCGCAGAGGTGGTCTTCACGGTGCCGAGGAGAGGGAGGTTGATCTCGAAGATGGAGCTGGAGAGGAATGGCTCAGCGCTCAGCCATGACCACGCTCCGGTGATCACGGCGAGGCTGAGCCCGGCGCTCATCAGGGCCTCTGGTTGGATGGATACCCGACCCACCACCTCCTCGGCCTCCCCCGCCAGGTAGCGGAGGAGCAAGGCAGAACCTGCGACGAGACCGCCCACGAATCCACCACCGGGAGCATTGTGGCCCGAGAGGAGGAGGAAGACCGAAAACAGCAGCACCGTGCGGACGACGATGTCGATGACAGTGTCGAGGAGGATCGAGCGACGGATCATGACTCCTCCTCCTTCACGGACCTTCGACGTGTCCGGCCGAGGAGAACTATGCAGCCGATGGCGGCGAGGGTGATCACCGTGATCTCTCCCATGGTGTCGAAGCCTCTGAAATCGGTGAGGATGACGTTGACCACGTTCCTCCCCCCTCCTTCGGGTTGGGCGAGCTCGACGTAGTCATCGGAGAGGGACGGGGCCACCCGG
Organism: Acidimicrobiia bacterium; assembly: GCA_009377735.1. Taxonomy (GTDB): domain Bacteria; phylum Actinomycetota; class Acidimicrobiia; order Spongiisociales; family ZC4RG35; genus WHTL01. The sequence continues at coordinate 4,218 of WHTL01000102.1, read as the reverse complement.
CTCTCGGCTGCCCACAGCGCCAACCCACCCATCATCAGAGCCACTGCCACGGAGATGACGAGGCGATTCGTCTGGCCCATCTTCCAACGCACCACCTGCCAGCGTTCGGGTAGGTGACGCAGCACCATGACGAACATCGCCAGGGAGAGAGTTTCGACGAGGAGCTGAGTAAGGGCGAGGTCGGGTGCGCCGTGGAGGACGAAGAGCACGGCGACGCCGTAGCCGATGGCACCGAGGAAAAGGACCGCACCTATGCGGCGTCGGGCGACGCTCACCCCGATGGCGGCAAGGGCCATGACTACTACGACGACGATCCGAAGCGGTGTGTCGACTAGCTCCTGCCCAAGATCGGGTGCCCAGTACCTGACTATGCTGAATCCGGGAATGATCACGGCGGTGGCGAGGATGATCTGGAGATACACGGGCAGGGAGCCACTTTGGACGACCGAGGTGACGAGATCGGCTATGCGGTTGACATAACGGAGGACTCCGCTGTAGATCTGGGTCGCCTCCGGTATCTGGGAGGTGACGGGGCGGATCTTGTCGGTTGGTGCCCACCACACGAATGCCCCGGCGCCGAGTATCAGCAAAGACCACCCCAAGGCGGGCTCCAATCCATGCCACAGGGCGAGATGGGAGTCTGCGGTCGCACTATCGAGACTCTGTGATGCGCCTCCAAGGAGACCATCAACGAAAAATGGAGCTACCCCTGCCAACAGGGTGAGGATCGCCAGGAGGAGTGTGGGTGCAACGACCGAGAGAGAGAGGCGGGGTGCGGATGTTACGGCCTCGGTTTGGTCCCCACTGCGGGAGCCCTTGAAGAAATGAAGGGTGTAGGCCACCGTCACTATGGAGCCCACGATCACCCCAATGAATGCGGGAGTGGCATCGGGCGCTTCGAGCAAACCACGCAGTGCCTCCTCCTTGCCAAGGAACCCGAGGAGGGGCGGGACTCCGGCCATGGAGGCTCCAGTGATCATGGCCACCCACCACAGCATCGGCATCCGTCGCCCCCAGCCATCCAACTCGCCAATCTGACGCGTTCCCGTTTGACGGTCGAGGATCCCAACCACCATGAACAGGGCAGCCTTGAACATGGCATGGGCCAATAAAAGGATCACCCCGGCGAAGGTGAGGGCGGGATGACCGAAACCGACCAGCACGGTGAGGAACCCGAGTTGGGACACGGTTCCCATCGCCAGGACCAGTTTGAGGTCCTTCTCCCCGAGAGCACGCCAACCTCCGAGGATCATCGTCATCACACCCACCGCCATGATCGTCGGTCGCCATACGGCGATGAGCGGTCCGAAGACCGGTGCGAGACGGGCGATGAGATAAACGCCGGCCTTGACCATGGTTGCCGAGTGGAGATAGGCGCTCACGGGGGTGGGGGCCGCCATGGCTCCAGGCAACCAGAAGTGGAATGGGAACTGTGCCGACTTGGAGAAGGCACCAACGAGTACGAGCAGGAGGCCCGCCACCGTCTTGGTGCTGGTGGGAGCTGAGGCAAGGATCTCGGAGAGGAGGTAGCTGTCAGCCTCCTGGGCGATCATCACGAGACCCGCCATCATCGCCAGTCCCCCCAAGCCCGTCACGAGAAGCGCCCGGAGGGCGGCGGCACGGGCTGTGGCGCTGCGGTCCTCGAACCCAATGAGCAGATAGGAGGTGATGGAGGTGAGCTCCCAGAAGACAAAGAGGACCAGGACGTTGTCGGCGATGACCAGACCGACCATGGCACCGGCAAAACCGATGAGGGTTGCGTCGAAGCCGCCGAGGTCGGAGCGGGGTCTGAAGTACCGGGCGCCGTAGACAAAGACCAGGACCCCAATCGCCGAGATGATCGTGACCATGAGCAGGGCGAATGCGTCGACCCGGAAATCCAGGCCGAGATCGAGACCCTCCACCCACTCGAGGGAGATGACAAGCGGATTGCCCCCAAGTACGTCCGATGAGATTGTGAGGGCCCAGACGAGGGCGGAGAGAGGTGCCAATGCCCCGAGAAGCAACACCTTGCGCCCCAAACGCCTGCCCAAAATGAGGGATGCCGCTATCGCAGCTAGGTGAACGATGAGGACGAATGTCACAGGAGAATCAGGTTACTGTCGGAGTGCCGGCCGGCGGGGTGACGCACGGTCATCTTTCGTTGGTCGGATCGCTCTCGCCCGGCATAATAACCGGTCGATGCGAGGGCTCGGTTGGTCTCTGACTGTCCAGCTGGCCACTTCGGATCGTTACGCTTGCCCTCCATGCGTTTGGTGATAGCCCGGTGCTCCGTTGATTACGAGGGACGTCTAACCGCGCACCTCCCGGAGGCGACCCGTCTCATAATGGTTAAAGCCGACGGCTGTGTCGCCATCCATGCCGATGGTGGTGCCTACAAACCCCTCAACTGGATGAACGCCCCGAACATGTTGGTCACTGAGCCAGACCGATGGGAGGTCTCCAACAGCTCGGGTGAGAGGTTGGTGATCACCCTCCATGAGGTGATAAGTGACACAGATCATTTCCTTGGTGAGGATCCCGGACTCCTCAAGGATGGGGTGGAGGCACATCTTCAGGCACTGTTGGCGGAGAAGCCATGGATCCTGGAAGACGGTTTGAAGCTGATCCGTAGGGAGTATCCAACGGACATTGGGCCGGTAGACCTGCTTTGCACCGACTCGGAGGGGCGAAAGGTGGCCGTCGAGGTGAAGCGCCGTGGCGAGATCGCCAGCGTGGAACAACTAGCTCGCTACCTCGAGCGACTCGACCAGGACTCCCGTCTTCGTCCGGTGCGGGGGATCCTCGCCGCCCAGAGTCTGCCTCCCCAGGCATCAGTGATGGCCGAGGCGCGCAATATCGACGCAGTCATCGTCGACTACGAGGGTCTCAAGGAGGCCGAATCCGATGAGCTCCGACTTTTCTGACCAGCATGTTTCATATTGTCTTCGTTGAGCCTGAGATTCCGCCCAACACCGGGAATGCCATGCGAACCGTGGTGGTGACGGGTGCCAGTCTCGACCTGATCCAGCCCCTCGGTTTTGAGATGGACGACACCAGGCTGAGAAGGGCGGGGCTGGACTACCGGGATCGGGCGGTGGTGAACGTCTACCCGGATCTGCCCTCCTGGCACGAGCAGGTGCAGCCACCTCGAATCTGGGCCTTCACCGTCGATGGCACCCATCTGTACACAGATGTCCGGTATCAACCGGGGGATGCCCTCATGTTCGGGAAGGAGTCGACAGGTCTGGATGATGCCGCGAAAACCGCTCCGTGGGTGACAGGAAGCGTGCGGCTCCCGATGCTCCCCGACGTTCGTTCCATGAATCTGTCCAATGCCACCGCAGTCGCCTTGTTCGAGGCATGGCGTCAGAACGACTTCGCCGGGAGTCGTGGGGGAGTAACCAGACCCGTTCCCGGTCGCATTGGAGATGTCGATCATTAAGAACGCCGAAGTGCTGACAAAGATTCTCTCCGATGCGGCTGCGGGGCGGTTTCCAGCACCCGACGGGAGCGTCGATGTGATCGGGTCCCCAGCCGGGCCGGTCGACGCGGTCCTGGGCTTCACTGCCCATCATGTGGTGGCTGCCGATGTCGATCCCGACGAGATTTGTGATCATCTCCGAGATGACGATGTGGGCGCAGCGATGGACCCTTCGTTCCTGGCGTGGCTAGGGGAGAGGATCGGAGCTTATCCCGGGATGATCGACCTTGTCATGGCGGCCTACGGCACCGCGGACACGACGACCGATCTCATTCCGGCAGATGACCTCGCCGGCCATCCCCGGGTACAGAGGTCACAGCAGTATCGAGTAGAGGTCGAGGTCTACCGCGATGCCTCAGGTGCCGGCACATTGACTATCGGACGAGGTCTCAGCGGGCGGTACGAGGTCAGTGTCGAGGTTGATTCCGCGGCGCGTAGCCGTGGTCTGGGGCGTCGACTTGCCGTGGCCGCCACCCATCTCATCCCCGAGGGTGTCCCCCTGTTTGCCCAGGTCACGCCGGGGAATATCGCCTCGATACGTACCTTTCTCGCAGCCGGTTTCGATCCGATCGGCTCCGAGGTGTTGTTTCTTCGTATCTAGGCCTCCGACAACAGCTGGAGGGCGATGGCCTCGGCGAGGACGGCGCTCTGCAGGTCGGCGAGATCCTGGCTCTCGTTTGGTGCGTGCACACTAGAGGTGGGGTCTCCGGCACCAGTGAGGAGGATCGGCGCATCTGGGATCCGCTCGGAGAAGG
>WHTL01000036.1 GCA_009377735.1 Acidimicrobiia bacterium | reverse complement strand
GAGGGTGACGGGGCGTGGGCGGCGTCACCGATCACCACCATGCGATCGGTGTGCCATGTGGGCAGATGCGGGATGGAGTGGACGGCGCTGGCATTCCCGATGGTTGGCGTCGCGTCTATCAGACGAGTCGCAGGACCGGCATCTTCGGCGAAGAGGTCCATCAGATGCGCTATCCACTTCTGCTCGTCGATACCCTCGACCTCACCAGGGGCAGGTTCGTCCGATCTCGGGATGTTGGCGAACCACCAGACCTCCCCATCGGGGGCGACCGCGTAGCCGAAGAACGCTCTCTTGCCGAAGATCATCTCGTAACCACCCGTCGGTACGTCGAGACCCACTCCTTGGGCCTATCCACCAAACCCGACAAGACCGGCATAGACCGGTGCCGGCGCATTGGGATCGATCGCCTTTCGCAACTTGGAATGGATGCCGTCGCAGCCGATGGCGATGTCACCCTCTGCAACACTCCCGTCGGCGAAGGTGACGCGAACACCGCTTTCTCCTTCCTCGAATTCGACAGCCTTCTTGCCATATTCAATCTGCAGGCCACGAGTCGCCGCCTCCTTATGTAAGGCGGAATAGAGATCGGCCCGACGAACGGCATGACTGGTCAAGCCATTCTCGAGTTCGACTCCGATTGGGGTGAGCCCGAGGAACTTGCCGGTGGTGCTACGGAGCGCTATCTCGCTCGTGGGGAATCCGTTGGCGACGGCGCCATCAGCGGCGTCGAGAGTTTCCAGGGCAGCGAGTCCGTTTGATCCGAGTGTGAGAAATGCTCCACGACGGTCGGTCGCCTCCGGATACCGCTCGTAGACGACCGACTCGATTCCAGCCTTCTGTAGTGCCATTGCCGCCACCGGGCCGGCGATCCCGCCTCCGACGATTAGTGCCTTTGTCATCTCTTTCTCTAAGGTAGTCATATTATGATTAGTCATCATATAACTAGACCTCCACCCGTGTCAAGAGTCTTTTTGCAGATGGATCTGGAAAGGAGCCTTCTAGGCTATGAAATCCATGACCACCACCCCGATGCGACGCTCGCCACTGGCGATGATGGCTCTGTCGCTCCTGTCCGAATCCCCCATGCATGCCTATCGCATGCAGCAGATGATTCGGGAGCGCGACAAGGAGAGCGTCGTCAATATCGGATCCCCCAACAGCCTCCATCAGGTGCTGAAACGGCTTGAGAGCGATGGGATGGTCGTCGTCCGAGAAGTCTCAGAATCCGAGCGCGGACCACGCCGCACTGTCTATGAGATAACAGCCCTCGGCAACGAGACCCTACGGGAATGGCTCACCAGCGAGTTGAGCACACCCCGGAATGAATACCCCAACTTCCCGGCGGCGTTGTCTTTGGTTCCCCATCTGTCCTCCCAGGAGGTGGCCACCCTTCTCGAGGAGAGAGCACGAAACCTTGATAGCCAGCTCACCGAGCTAGATCCCCAGAAGGTCGCAGCGGAACTGGGGTTAGAGCGGGTCTTTCTGGTGGAGGACGAATACCGCTGCGCAATTATCGCGGCAGAGCTTGGTTGGGTGCGGCGGCTCGTCGACGATCTCCGTAGTGGAGAATTGCCGTGGCCCAACCCCGACGACTTCTGAGGGAAGCCCGTTTCGCCCCGCCTACCTACCGAGGGCTCGGTAGAGGAATGCGGCCATCTGACCACGGATGACCTCGTCGTCGGGACAGAACCTGGTGTTGTCGGGCGGGTTGCACCCATAGGTGATCCCATTTGCCGCCAAGGCAGCCACATCGTCCTCGAACACATGACCAACCGTGTCCTCAAAACCGATCGCGCCCGGCTTCAACCGCAACGCCCGCACCAAGAACGCCGCCATCTGACCACGGGTCACCTCATCATCTGGACAGAACAGTGTGTTGTCCGGAGGATTGCACCCATAGGTTATCCCGTTTGCGGCCAACCAATGGATCTCGTGGTCGAATAGATGCCCGTCGGCGACATCACCGAACCTGAAATCGGGGTCGGGGTCGAGCCACTCCTTCTCGGGCTCTTCAGGGACGGTATTCTCGGGGATCGTCTCGTCTGGAAGCGTATCTTCGGGGAGGGTGTCATCTGGCACCGTCTCGTTGGGAACAGTGGGTTCGGACTGTGGTTCGTCAACCTCCAGCTGCAGCGGCACGACAACGAGATCACGGTCGGGGTCGTTACTCGTGATGCAGAGGTTCGCCGAGTAGTCCTCGTCAGGCTCGAGACCGCTCCCATCAACTGTGAGGACAACGTTGTGGTCGTCACCTCCCGGAGTGGTGCCCGAGAGGGGGTCGATATCAAGCCACTCCGGCCATTCGCAGTCGACGGGCAGACGACCCGTTACCGCCATCACGGTGTGGGCGTCTGGGAATCCGAAACCAACGTCGGCGAGCGGTGTGGGCTCCGGGTATTCACATGCAGTGGTCGCCAGGTAGGACGGGGCGGTCTCACCCAATCCGTTGGCGCCGGGATAGAACCAGCCGCTGTCGGCCATATCGGTGGAGGCTATCTCCGCTACCAGGGTGGACCCTGCGGGTACGGGAGTCTCTATGGGGACCGTGACCAAGGTACCGGTCTGTGATTCCAGGGTCACCGTCTCGGAGTCGATCAGATCGAGATTGTCGTAGACCAGCTCACCGTCGAGGGTGTACAGATTCACCGTGATGTCCTGGGCTGGTGCCACAGTCTGGACCCCGAAGGTCACCTCATTGACGATGAAGTCGCCGCTGATGTCGAATTCGGGGAGGTTGAAGGTCCGGAGGTACTGGTTCGCCCTGGTGTAGCCGGTGACAGAATTGGAGCATGCCACCGAGGTCAGGGGCGCCACCTCCATCGACTCCGAGTGACTGACAATGATCGACTCACCGGGGCTTTCGACGTCTACTTGGTTCTCACTGCCTTCGATGTCGAATCCAGAATCGACGATCTCCCAGGTGAGATCGGCCATTCCCGCGTTGGAAATGGTGAGATTGGTTGTGATGCGTTCCCCGCGGTGGCTTCCAGCGTCAGCCTCTCCGATTCCGTGCTGATAGAAGGAGGCTGGGGAACGGCAATTCCTGAGGCTGCGACTGTCACAGGCGCACCGTCACCGGACAGTGCGAGTTCGCCTTCAAACTCCCCGACCTCGGCAGGTGCGAAGCTGACGCCGAGAGAGCATGTCTCACCGGGTTCGAGGGTGAAGGGGGTTTGCGGACAGTTCTCGGTGGAGACGTCAAAGGGCTCTGATGGGATCGTGATGTCGTCCACCGTCACAGCCGTATTCCCTGTGCTGGCCAGCAGGACTTCCTCAGACTGCGACTCCTCACCAACCAGGAGTTCACCAAACATCACATCGCCGGGGAGAGCGGTGAGGTTGGCTAGCGGCTCGACGGGCCCGTACGTCCCCAGATACCAGTTGGCAACACCACCTGTCTTGTTGAAGCTACCGCCCACCAATAGCTTCGCAGGTAATGGGCCGGCGGCATCAGCATCGTATGTGGCCAGTGACGCGACTCTGGCGAGACCACTTGCAGTACTGATCCCGATTCCATCGGGACCGCTCAAAGGAGACCATTCCATACCGTCCCAGCGGGCAATCCCATTGACGGTGATTCCTCCGGCCTCGGCCATTAGCTGGCCGCCCACGATGAGCGAGTCCCCGAACACGTGGAGACTCACCACCCGGCCGGAAACTCCGGTGCCACCCGAACCGGTCAGTGGCGTCCATTCGGTTCCATCCCACCTTGCCACCCCGTTGACCGTCACCCCGCCCGCGGAATCGAAGTTGCCACCGACGATGAGGGCACCCTGGTACACGGTGAGTGCCTGGACCGTGGAATCAGCCCCCGTACCTGAGGCACCGGACAGCGGCGACCACTGTGTGCCATCCCACCGTCCCACGTTGTTGAGGACTACCGAACCCGAATTGTCGAAACTCCCTGCAGGGACCAGGTCCCCCTGATACTCCGACAAGGCAAGCACGTCGTCGTCGACACCGTCGCCCAAGGCTCCCCATTCCGTCCCGTCCCATCGGGCGATGTTGTTGGCTGCGACCCCTCCCGCGGTGGTGAACTGACCGCCCACGATGAGGTCACCGTCGATCTCGGTGAGGGTTCGGACCACGCCGTCCACTCCTCGAGCACCTCCGCTAGCCAGGGCGGACCATTCGTTGCCGTCCCAGCGTGCGATCCCATTCACAGGCAGGGCACCGGCGTATTGGAAGCCACCCCCTACGATGAGATCACCCTGGTAGACCGTCACGGCGAAAGCGGATGCATCGAACCCGGTGCCCAAGGACCCCGAGAGTGGCTTCCAGCGGACGCCGTCCCAGCTCGCTATTCCAAAGACCCGGTCCCCACCAGCCGTGGAGAAGGTACCCGCGGCGATCAGTTCGCCTTCGAAGACGACCATGTCAAGCACTTGCCAATTGAGCCCGGTGCTGGACCCGACCGGTGCCCACTGGGTCCCATCCCAGGTGGCTAGATGGTTCACGATTAATCCACCGGCAGCGATGAATGCGTTACTACCGGCAAACAGCTTCCCTTGATAGACACTCACGGCGCCGACACCGTTACTGGCACCCACCCCGGCGGGACCCTCGAGGGTATGCCACTCGGAACCATCCCAACGGGCGATGTAGTTGACGGTCTTGCCTCCCGCCTCGGGGAAACTCCCACCTGCCACCAATTCACCTTGATACTCGACCATGTCGTGGACGCGGGGCCCGGCACCACCGCCCACACCCAAGCCGAGGGCGGTCCAACTCCCGTCATTCCAGGCGGCTATTCCGTTCACCGCGGTAGATCCCGACAGGGTGAAGTCCCCGCCGGCTATCAGTTCCCCCTCATAGATTATGAGGTCGAGAACGCCGTAGCTCCGCCAGTCGCCCAGGCCGTCACCCATCGGCGACCACTCGGATCCATCCCAGCGAGCTATCCCATCCATGGCGATTCCGCCCGCCATGGTGAAATTGCCACCGGCCACGAGATCGCCCTCGTACTCGATGAGCGAGTACACGGTTCCATCGGTGCCGGTTCCCTGAGACCCGGTGAGCGGAGACCAGGTGGCGCCGTCCCACCGGGCAACCCGATTGACCGGCACTTCACCCGCGTCGGTGAAGCGACCACCGGCGAAAAGCTCGCCGTTGACGACGGCCAGAGATTCCACGCCGACGCTTCCCGTGACACCGGTACCGAGCGCCGACCACTCCTCACCATCCCACCGGGCGACATTGTTGACTTCGACGCCGCCAGCTGTTTCGAAATAGCCGCCCGCGATGAGGTCCCCCTGATAAACCGTCAGAGCCCGGACCGTCGGGCGCCCCGAGTCACGGGTCAGTCCTTCGCCCAGAGCCGTCCATTCCTGACCGTCCCAACGGGCGATCCGGTTGGCGCCCACCTCACCAGCGGTGGTGAATGGACCCCCTACGTACAAGGCGTTGCCGGTCCCGTCGTCCCACACGACCATCGATTCGACACCGTCTTGGATCCCAGGTCCGGTGAAGGTCGATTCCCAGTCGAATGATTCGTCATCAACCTGCAACTCACGTTTGGCTGTGGCACTTTCCACCACACGACCGGTGGCATCGTTGACGTCGATAAGGACACCGGACCCGTGGTCCCGGAACTGGGGAAGTGAAAACAAGTTGACCCCGGCTTCCAGCGGTTCGTTCTCCAGCAGGATTTCGCCGCTGCTGCTCCGGACGGTGACAGTGGTCCCATCCACTCCCGGCCAATTGACGGCGAGCTGGGCACCCTCGTCGCCCGCCAGCGCCGGGAGGAGGATCGGGTTCAACTCGGCTTCGAGCTGCGATGGCTGCGGGGAGACACGAGGCGTCGCGTCGGAAATCTCGGTGGATGGCGGGGTGGGAGCACCGACGGCCCTTGCCAGCGCTCCCTGGCCCACCACGGTGAGAAGAATCATCGCCACTGCGAGAACACCAACCGTACGGTAACTCTCGAAAATTTTATGGCTCAACTTCTCACCTCTGTTGCTTTCCCTTCTGTACCTTCCACGGGCAACCTAGCCACCACTCATAATGGTGTCAAGTAGTTTCGACACGCTTATTGCAGGAGCTATTCGGTGGCCCCCTGGCGTCGCGAGCTGCCCCCTACTGGGAGGCTGGCCCGTAGCGCTCCATGGCCTCCTCGAACTCGAGACCCGAGTTCCAAACAGAGTCGAATGCCGCCTTGAGGACCAAGGCGAGGGAGGGGTGCTGCACGACGACCGTGGTGAGGGTGGCGCTCCCGGCAACCGGATCCACCATCCCGAACATGACGATCTCCTCGTCAATGATGGCGAGCTTGAGCGGTAGGGACTCCACGAACCGTGCCTTTTCCCCGGCGTCCACAAATCGCTGAACCCCCTCGGTGACATCGGGATCGTCGAACACGGAGAACTCATACACGGCGCGCGCCAAATGGGAGCGGCTCACCTCCAACCCGTCGACGTTTTCTTGTGGAGGTGTCGCATAGGGGGGCCTGGTGAAGGTCAGGATCTCCTTCTTGACCCCTGCCTGGATCTCCGAGAAACGCTTCGTCAGGGCGCTGCGTTCGCGGAGCACCTCTATGTACTCCAGCGGGTCGGTTTGCTCCTGCCCCGATCGGTAGAGGGGGTCCAACTCGTCGATGATCGACCCGGCCTCCCCCTCCAACTCCTCGAGCTCGGTGCGATGTGCCGCCACCAATCGTCCCATCGCAATATCTGGCGGGGCGGCGGAGTACTTGACGACATCACCCGGACGGGTCACGGCGAGGCCCCGCTGGACGAGACCGGCAAGGACGTCGTAGACCCTCTGTCTGGGGACTCCGCCCTGACGGGAGACCTGCGCTGCAGTGAAGGAATCCCGCCCAAGCAGGGCAACATATGCCTTCGATTCGTAGCTGGTCAGACCCAGCCTCTTCAGCTTGGCAACCAGTCCCGTCTCAACCGATGTCATGGCGCGGAGTGTATCCCAAGTGCTCAAACGCGTCAGTACGTGCGCATGTTTCGGCGGGGGCACCAAGCCCAAAACGGTTTCGATCGACGTGTGCGAGACCTCACTCTCACCCTTATGCTTTGCGGAATGCGCTTCACTATTCGCAATGGCTCGGACCCGGTGGCCAGGGCCGATCCGACGCTAATCAAAGCTCTCGGGCTCCCCTATGGCGGGGTCGTTTCCGTGGGAAACACCCACACCCTGATCAAGGGTGGCGACGTATCCGATCCGACCGGTCTCGAGATGGGAGAGACCACCCTTGTCAACTCCGGTCTCCGTATCGGATCCAGCGTCGAGGTCACTCGAGCAGTACTCCCCACGACGAGTTTCGTTCATATTCGCGGGGAGGAGTTGCCGGTGGAACCCATCATCTTGGCCCGCACTCTCCACGGGCGGCCCGTCACCTCCGGCGACCGAATCGCCTTCCGACATGACGGCCAGGAGATTGAGATCGTCATCGACCAGGTCGTGCCAAACGGTGCGGGGCTGGTGGGCGCCTCCACCCGCTTCGGAACTGACGCCAACCCCCAACCAGAGGCAACCGAAACCGACGGCGAGACGATCGAGCAACCTGTTGCCAGGACGAAACCAGAAGGGGAGACCGCAACGGCAGAGGCAGATGAGAAGACTGACGCCGGGACCGAGGAAGACGAGGAATCCTTCGTAGATGCCCCCACTCCCGAGGATGCCATCCTGGCAGGGCTCGAGTCCGAGACCGATCTTCTGGCCGGATGGATCTCGTTGCTCACCTCACCCCGGGATCTCCCCTCGGCCTGGGGTCTACCGCAGGTGGCCGGAGTGCTCCTCGAAGGCCCCAACGGCGGTGGAAAGTCGGAGCTGGTGGCCGCATCCGCCAAGATCGCCGACGCCTCGGTGACCGAGATACCCGTCGACCAGGTCTTCAAACCCGACTCGCTGCTCGAGAAACTGGAGAAGGCGATCCGGGAGACCAACGCCCCCGGTGTCATCTTCGTCGACCGTCTCGAAACCGTCGCCGGAGAGGAGGGGTTGGCGCCCTACCGCACCCAGGTGGCGGCCGTCCTCCGCTGGTTCCTCGACTCCGTCGCCGAGAAACCCGGTCTGGCATGTGTTCTCGGGGTCACCTCCCTGGGCCATCTGGAGACGGGTCTAGTCCGCAACGAGCTTCTCCCCCGATCACTAAGCATCCCCCCGCCCGACACCGACCGACGACAGCTCCTCTTCGAGGCGGCCCTCGCACGGGTGCCGCACAAGGATGTCGACTATCACCTCCTCGCCTCCCGATCGGCGGGATTCTCGGCTGCCGATGTCATCGCCGCTGTGCTCCACGCCTCCACCCGGATCGCAAGATCCAACGCCGATCTCGGAACAGCCGACATCATGGCGGCGGTCGAGGAGACCACACCATCGCTCGGATCCGTCTCCTTGGGCGAGATGCCATCTCACGGCTTCGACCAGGTGGCGAATCTCACCGAGGTGAAGCAACGCCTCACCGAGGCGGTTATCTGGCCGACCACCGAGCCCGGTCGCTTCGCCACCCTGGGGATAGAACCACCCCGCGGCATCCTGCTCTACGGGCCCCCCGGAACGGGAAAGACCTTCGTGGTGCGTGCCCTGGCCCACGAAGCCGGCGCCGCCTTCTTCTCGGTGAAGGGAGCGGAGTTGTTGGACAAATATGTCGGTGAATCGGAGCGCGGGGTTAGGGAGGTCTTCTCCCGAGCGCGGGCTGCGGCGCCATCGATCATCTTCTTCGACGAGTTCGATGCTCTCGCACCCATACGCGGGAACTCCAACAACTCGGTGACCGACTCCGTCGTGGCTGCCCTGCTGACAGAGATCGATGGGGTGGGTGCCCGGGGTGATGTCGCCGTCATAGGAGCCACCAACCGACCCGACCTGATAGATCCAGCCCTGCTACGGGCGGGACGATTCGAGATACAAATCGAACTGGGTCTGCCCGAAGAATCGGCACGACGTGCTCTCCTCGACATTTCCGACGTCCCCTTCGCCGACGATGTCAACCTGGACGAGCTCGCAGCCGAGACCGAGGGCCTCTCCTTCGCCGACATAACCGGGATGCTTCGGGAGGCGGCGCTCAATGCCCTCCGTAGGGACACGTCGGCCACGATCGTCACCTCCACCGATATCGAAAAGGCGCTCAAAGGCCGACGGCTTTAGTAGATTCCCGCCGCAGCCTGTGCCTCGGCGAACGTAAAACGGTGTTCGTAGAGGGCCTTTCCCACGATCGCCGCCTCGCACCCGAGTTGGGAGAGGTCGGCAAGATGCTGCAGTGAGCCCACGCCGCCAGAGGCAACGACGGCAAAACGTCCGTCGTCAATCACCGTCGAGGTGAGGTCCAGGTCGGGACCCGACATCGTCCCGTCCCTCTCGATCCCGGTGAGGAGAACCCTACCAACCCCATTGCCGGCCAAACCGTTGAGCACGTCGTTGAGAGACCGGCCGGTGTCGGTCCACCCGGATCCACGAGCGCGACCTTCCCTAACATCCACCGCGGCCACCACCCGATCGACCAGGTCGGCAACTTCCGCCAACCGCTCCGGCTCCGCAACGGCCATCGTTCCCACCACCACCCGCTCCACACCGACCTCGAGGGCGCTTCGGATGGTCTCCACATCCCGGATCCCACCACCTACCTGGATCGGCAGACCGGCTTCGGCCATCCGTTGCCAGACATCGGAACGGGATCGACCATGACGGGCACCGTCCAGATCCACCACATGGACCAGGGTCGCCCCCTGATCACACCAACGCCTCACCACATCCACGGGATCATCGGAGTAGGTGGTTGCCTTGTCGAAGTCACCCTCGACCAACCGAACCACCTCCCCCTCCATCACGTCCACCGCGGGAATCACCTGCATGGTCGTCCAAAATCGACATTGTCGGTCATCGTGTTAGTGTAGTATCGCGTTAAAGCAGTGAAACACACGAAATGAGCGACCCATGGTCATGACCAACGAAGACTGGCAAACCGATGACACTTCGGCGCTGTTCTCGGTGATAGTCCAACTGGGGACGGTGCAGGAAGCCGCCGACTTCTTCCGGGATCTGTGCACCCGGCGTGAATTGGAGGATATGTCAGCGCGCTGGCGCATCGTCCGGCTCCTCGAGGAGGGCCATCCCCAGCGGCAGATCGCCGACGAGACGGGGGCCTCATCGGCCACCGTCAGTCGCATCAACCAGTGGCTCCGGCACGGGACGGGTGGCTATCGATGGGGTATAGAGCAGATGGAGAACCTCCGATGACCGAGTCTCTCCGCCTCGCCGTACCCAACAAGGGGCGTCTCAAGGAACCATCCACCGCCCTCCTCCGCGATGCCGGACTCACCTTCGAGTCGAGCGACCGGGCCCTTTCCGTACCGGTGCAGAATACCGAACTGGAGCTGATCTTCGTCCGTACCGACGACGTACCGGAACTGGTGACCGATGGTGTGGCCGATGTCGGTATCACCGGTTACGACCTCCTCGCCGAGTCGGAACTGGGCGAATCTCTCAAGGTCCTCGCCGAGCTCGACTACGGGCATTGTCGCCTGGCCGCAGCCGTTCCCGCCCACAGCTCCGACATCGACAGTTGGGATGCCTTCTCCGGCTCCCGGATAGCCACGTCCCATCCCCGGGTCACCGCCAACTTCTTCGCCGAGAAGGGAATCGATGTCACCGTCGTGGAGTTCAAGGGCTCGGTGGAGGTAGCCACCAAGATCGGGGTGGCCGACGCCATCATCGATCTCGTATCCACCGGCTCCACGCTACAGGTCAACGGGCTCAGGGCAGTGGGGACCGTCCTCGATTCCCAGGCCGTCCTCGTGGCAGGTGATCGCGACAATGGAACGGTAGTCCGTCTAGCGTCTGCCCTGGCTGCCGTCGTGGACGCCCGACGTAGCCGATATCTGGTGCTCAACGCACCCGAGGACCGGGTTGACGGCATAACGGAACTGGTGCCGGGTCTCCGCTCCCCCACCATCATGCCTCTCCAGGAGCAAGGGATGGTCGCCATCCACACCACAGTCCCCACCAACCGGGTCTGGGACCTTCTCCCCCGCCTCCAGGCTGCTGGCGGAGAGGACATCCTCGTGCTCCCCATCCATCAGATGCTATGAGTCGGCTCCGTCTCCTCACCGTAGAAAACACCGATGATCCCGCTCTCAGGGATCTGCTAGATCGCTCTGTGATCCCCGACCCCGAGGTATCGAGACGCGTGGCCGAGATCATCAGCGATGTGGCCAAACGAGGTGCCGAAGCCGCCACCGAATACGGGGATCAGTTAGGTGGTGGATACCAGAGAATCGACGACGAATCGTTGAATCAGGCGGTGTCGGACCTCGACCACAGGTTGCGTGCTGCGATCGAAACTGCCATCGAGTCGGTGGAGACATACCAGCGCAGCCAGATGCCAGCCGACCGCACCATCTCACCCACACCAGGTGTGGAGATCGCCCGGCGTTGGACCCCGTTGCGTCGGGTGGGTGCCTATGCCCCCGGCGGAAAGGCAGCCTATCCGTCGACCGTCATCATGACCGTGGTGCCTGCCGTGGTTGCAGGGGTACGAGAGATCGTCCTCGTCTCACCCGCGGGTCCCGATGGGGCGGTGGCCCCGGTCACCTTGGCTGCTGCCAGACTCTCCGGTGCAACCGAGGTGTGGTCGATGGGGGGTGCCCAAGCCGTGGCTGCCCTCGCCTACGGCACCGAGGATCTGGCACCCGTGGACAAGATCGTCGGCCCGGGGAACCACTGGGTAACGGCCGCCAAGCTTGCCGTCCTCGGCAAATGCGCCATCGACCTCCCCGCCGGTCCATCGGAGGTGTTGGTCATCGCCGACGAGACATCTGATCCGACCCTCGTGGCCGTGGACCTTCTCTCCCAGACCGAGCACGGACCAGACTCCCCCGCCGTTCTCGTCACCACCGACCCTGACTTGGCGGGCCGGGTGGAGGTGGAAATCGAACGTCTCCTTCCCGATCTGGAACGCTCCGACATACTCGCCAAAGCACTGTCCGACCACGGTTCGGCGGTGGTTGTGCCCGACATCGAAACCGCTGTGGAATTGGCCAACCATTACGCACCAGAGCACGTCACGGTGCTCACCTCCGATGCCGAGGTGGTGGGTGGCGCCGTCACCCGCGCCGGTTCCGTCTACATCGGAGAGTGGTCACCAGAGTCGGCCGGCGACTACGCCACCGGAGCCAACCACGTCCTCCCCACCGGTGGACTCGCAGCATCCTATGGCCCGTTGTCGGTGACCGACTTCGGCTCCTGGCGTCAAGTGCAGACCCTCACCGGCGAGGGCTTGGAGAATTTGGAGGAAACCATCACAGCCCTGTCCGACGCCGAAGGGCTCACCGCTCATGGCCTGGCCGCTCAGATCCGTGTTCGAAAGATAAAGGACGGTGTTGAATAGTGACCCGCACGAGCAACCAAAACCGCACCACGGCGGAGACCGACGTCACCGTCGAGCTCGACCTCGATGGCTCCGGAAAGGGAGACATCGACACCGGGATCGGATTCCTCGATCACCTCCTCACATCCTTCTCCCACCACGGGATGTTCGATCTGACGGTTCGCACCAAGGGTGATCTGGAGGTGGACGACCACCACAGCGTCGAGGACACCATGTTAATGGTCGGCTCCGCAGTGGCCGATGCCCTGGGCGACCGATCCGGCATCCAGCGGTTCGGTAGCGCCGCCATCCCCATGGACGAGGCCCTAGCCACGGTTTCGCTCGATGTGTCCGGTCGGCCCTATACGGTGCTCGACATAAACCTGACAAGCGACCGTATCGGCGAGCTCACCAGCCAGAACGTTCCCCACTGTCTCGAGGCATTCACCAGGACGGCGGGGATCACCCTGCACATCAAGTCGACCGGGAACAATGACCACCACGTGGCCGAGGCCACCTTCAAGGGGCTGGCGGTGGCCCTCCGCCAGGCGGTCGCCATCGACGAACGGCGCCTCGGGGTGGCCTCCACTAAGGGCGTGCTCTCATGAATCCACCCGCCCGCCCCGCTCCCACCACAGGTGTCCTGTGAGGATCGCCGTGGTCGATCACGGTGCCGGAAACCTGGTCTCCATCTCCAGAGGTCTGGAGACGGTAGGCGCTGAGGTCATCCTGGCCACCACACCGGAGCAGATAGACCGGGCGGACGGCGTGGTGCTACCCGGCGTCGGCGCCACCGGCGCGGTGATGGCCGGTATCCGCTCTGCCGGTCTGGAGGACGTGCTTCGCACCTACAACCGCCCGCTCCTCGGAATCTGTGTGGGGATGCAGGTACTCTTCGAAGGTTCCGATGAGGACGACGCCGACTGTCTCGGGCTGATCTCGGGGGGAAACCATCGTCTACGCAATGCTCCGCGACTTCCCCATATCGGTTGGAACGACGTCACCGCCACCGCATCCGACCCCCTTCTTGCTGGCCTCGACGACACCACCCTTTTCTACTTCGTCCACTCCTTTGCCCCTCGGCCCAGCGACCCGACCACTGTGATCGCAACCACCGAGTATGGGGAGGAGTTTGCATCGGTGGTTCGACAGGGCGATGTCTGGGGGACCCAGTTCCACCCGGAGCGGTCGCATGTGGCCGGTAGGTCGATCCTGTCCAACTTCGTAGCCGCCGTGGGGGCCACCCGTGTTGCGTGAGCGTGTGATCCCCTGTCTCGACGTCTCTGGAGGCCGGGTGGTGAAGGGAGTCAACTTCGTCAATCTCACCGACGAGGGCGACCCCGTTGAGCTGGCAGAGAGATATGTAGCCGAAGGCGCCGATGAGGTCTGCTTCCTCGACATTTCGGCCACCCACGAGGAGCGAGCCACCACTCTCGACATCGTCTCTGACACCGCCCGGAACGTATCCATTCCCCTGACGGTGGGAGGTGGTATCCGCCACCCCGACGACATGAAGGCGGCCCTCCGCGCTGGCGCCGACAAGGTGGCGATCAACACCGCCGCCGTGGACGACCCCGCGCTGTTGGAGGTGTGCGCCACCCGATTCGGCCGTCAGTGCGTCGTCCTCGCGATCGACGCCCGAAAAACAGAGGACGTATCGGGAGGATACGAGGTTGTGGTCTCGGGGGGTCGCAACCCCACCGGCATCGATGCCATCGAGTGGGCCGCCCGCGGCGCCAAATTGGGCGCTGGGGAGATCCTGCTCACCTCCATGGACCGCGACGGCACCAAGGAGGGTTTCGAGATCGCTCTGACCTGGGCGGTGGCCGATGCGGTAGGTGTCCCGGTCATCGCCTCGGGTGGTGGGGGGACTCCCGCCCACTTCGTCGAGGCGGTGAAATCTGGCGGAGCTGCGGCCGTGCTCGCCGCCTCCATCTTCCACCGGGGTGAGGTAGCGATCTCTGAAGTGAAAGACGCCATGGCAGAGGCGGGATTGGCGGTGCGGACATGACCACCGGAGCGACGATCGCCACACCCGATCCCGACCAGATCGTCTGGGACGTTCGTGGTCTGGTCACCACGGTGGTCCAGAACGACGTGAGTGGCGTCGTGCTGATGGTGGCCTGGATGAGCCGAGCTGCGTTGGAGGCGACCATCGCGACGGGGGAGGTCCACTTCTGGTCCCGCTCCCGCGACGAGTTGTGGCGGAAGGGGGAGACATCGGGCAATGTCCTCGATGCGGTGTCCATAGAGGCGGACTGCGACGGTGACGCCCTCCTCGTGAAGGCGGTGCCGAGAGGGCCGGTCTGTCATACAGGGACCGAGACATGCTTCGGGGACCGCAACAGTGCCGGGTTCGCCGATCTCGACGTCCTCTGGGAGCGGGTCGTCGACCGCATCGACTCCGGTGACCCGGAGAGCTACACGGTGCGTCTTGCCGACTCTGGGCCGGAAGGTGTGGGTCGCAAGGTCGTGGAGGAGGCAACGGAGGTGCTTCTCGCCGCCAAGGACCACCAGCAGGGCACAGCCGACGACCATCGTCTCGCCGAGGAATCGGCCGACCTCATCTACCACCTATTCGTGACCCTGGCAGAACGGGGCGTCAACCCCGGTTTGGTCCTGGAGATACTCCGGAAGAGAAGAGCAACCTGAACTTTCGGCGTCTTGGTTTGATCATTGTGGTTGAATCAACACCATGACAGATCCCACCGAATCGAAAATCTCGTCGGCCACCAGGACGATCGCGGCACCCGCCGAGCGCATCTTCGAGCTGATCGCCGAGCCCACCCAACAGACCCGCTGGGACGGCAACGACAATCTCGCCGAAGCTCCCGAAGGCCAGCGGGTGAAGGCGATGGGCGACAAGTTCCTGATGACAACCACCAAGGGACTCGTCCGGGAGAATCACGTGGTCGAGTTCGAAGAGGGTCGCCGAATCGCCTGGCGCCCGTCCGAGGTAGGCGAGCCACCCCCCGGTCATTTGTGGAGATGGGAACTGGAACCCACAGACGAGGGAACCCAGGTCACCCACACCTACGACTGGACGGAACTAACCGACGAATCCCGCTTCGACCGAGCCCGCTCCACAACCCCAGACCGGCTCAAAGCATCCCTAGACAACCTGGCCAGAATCGCCGAGGAATAACTTCTGGCCTCCGCGGCATGATCCCGTCGCGACTATCGAAGATAATGCTCGGGGGGTGTGGGGCCTCCACTTTGCGAGCGTAGCGAAGCAAAGATCGGCCCCCCACAGAAAGTAGGATTCGCTCCCAGGGCGGGGAGATTCGACAATGTGGGGGTGGTTACCGGAGAGACGGCTGCTAAACCGATGATCGAACTTAGGGACGTGTCGGTTCGTCGCGGTGGTGTGCCGGTTCTGCGTGGGATCGAACTTGGCGTCGAACCCGGGGAATGTGTGGGCGTCGTTGGGCCGAATGGGGCCGGAAAGACCACACTACTGAGGCTGGTGGCGACGCTAATAGCACCCAGTGTTGGGAATGCCACCGTTCTGGGAGCCGAGGTTGGGACCAGATCCGTCGATGAGATCCGATCCCGCATCGGTCTGGTGGGTCACGAGGCTGCCCTCTACCCAGAGCTCACCCTGGTGGAGAATCTGGAGCATCTGTGCGAGCTATCCGCCGTCGACCCAGGTCTGGCGAGGCAGAACCTCGAAAGGACGGGCATGGGTGCTGTGGCAGATCGTCGGGCCGACCGTTGCTCCAATGGCATGCGACGGAGGGCCGACCTCGCTCGTCTTATGTGCACCCGACCCGAAGTGGTGCTGCTCGACGAGGCCCACGCCGGGCTGGACAGTGACGCCAGGGCAATTATCGACCACATCGTCTCCACCACCACTTCCAACAACGGTTGCGCCGTCATCGTCTCCCACGAGAAGGAGGCAGTTGACACCCTCGCCGGGAGAGTCATCCCCCTGGACGCGGGGAAGCTGACATGACCCGGTTCTGGACGGAAGTAGGGACGGTTTTCCGGCGGGACGTCGTTGCCGAATGGCGGCGCGGTGAGGTCGCAACCGTCGTGTTGCCCTTTGCCGTGGTCGCCCTGATGGTGTTCCCTCTTGCGATCGGGATCGACCTTCCCCTCCTCAGCCGTATCGGTCCTGCCGTGTTCTGGGCGATACTCCTGCTATTCGGGATGCAGGTTGGCCTCCGGGTGACCTCGACGGAAAATGCCGTGCTACGTGACGCCCTCGCCCTCACAGGTTCCGACCCACTGGCCCGGTTTGTAGGACGCACCGCCTCTACAACCGCCCTGCTCCTGGGGTTCTCCGTCGTCCTTTATCCGGCGATGGCCATTTTCTACTACCCAGACACCCCCAATCGCTGGCTCCCTCTGGTTGGGATCGTTGCCCTCTTCGTGATCGGTCTGGGACAGTTGGTCACGCTGGCGGCACAGGTCACCATCGGCCTGGGCGGCCGCAACAGTCTGGCGCCACTGCTTATCGCCCCGCTGGCGATTCCTCTGGTGGTGGGAGCTAGTCAAGCGATGGCATCGATGGAGCGCGGAGGCAGTATCCTGAACTGGACACTCCTGGTGATAGCCGTTGACCTGGCATTGGTCATTACCGCCATCCTGGTTGCCCGGCCCCTGGAGGAGGCATCCCGCTAGATGGAAGTCCCGAAACCCCAAAGGAGCGGGGAAACGTTGAGATCAAGACGTACAAGCGCAGTGGTATCGGTCGTCGCCCTCGGCGTGGGACTGGCATTCGCACTCACCTCTCCCGTAGACAAGCTCCAGGGAGAGTACAGCCGGATCATCCATGTCCACGTGCCCACCGCATGGCTTGCCTTCCTCGCTTTCGGAATCACCGCATTGGGGTCGATCCTCTACCTCATCCGACGCACCGACCGCTGGGATCGAATGGCCGCGTCCTCAGCGGAGATCGGGGTGCTGTTCACCGGGTTGGCCCTGGTCACGGGGATGATCTGGGGAGATGTGATCTGGGGTCGAGCATGGGATTGGGGTGACGCCCGGCTTACCACCACCCTGCTCATGTTCTTCGTGTACCTCGGTTACCTGGCACTGCGACGGGCCATTGACGACCCCGAGGTAAGGGCACGGCGGTCCGCCATCCTCGGTGCAATCGCAGTGGTCCAGGTACCACTCGTGTACTTCTCGGTCAATCTCTTCCGTACCCTCCACCAAGTGCAGTCCATCTCGCCTGGCGGCATCGACAT